>NZ_NTRO01000019.1:0-86415 GCF_002560575.1 Bacillus sp. AFS023182
GGTCCCATAATCGAAACAAACTCACCACTTTGAATCGTTAAACTAATACCATGCAAAATCGGTACTGCAAGTTTCCCTTGATAATATGTTTTATGAATATTGTTTAACGTAATCATTTTTCTTTCACTTCCATTCCGTCATACACATTGTCGGAAGGATTTTTAACCACCTTTTGCCCCACTGTTACGCCTTCAAGAACTTCTGTCCAGTCTCCGTCAGTAGAACCTTTTTTCACATTTTGTTTACGAAGCTTTCCTTTTTCTTCTACATAAACAAATGCATCATCGTCTTTTTCTACAATGCTCTTACTAGGAACCGCAATTATCTTCTTATTTTCTAAGCTTACTTGTAGCGATACATGATAACCTGGAGATAAACCTTCTTGCCCATCTAGACTTGCTTTATATGTATACTGAGACATATTTTGTGTGCCTTCACCGGCGCCAGCTGCTTGCGCCATCTCTGCACTTGTTGGGAATTCACTTACTTCTGTAATTTTCCCTGTCCATTTCTGCTTACTATTTGCTTTTGCAGTTGCAGTAAATGTTTGATCCTTTTGGATTTGTGATTTTTGAAGCTCAGTTAACGTTCCTTGAATTTGGAATGGGTCTTTAGATGCAATTTGTAAAAATGATTTTCCTTGTCCGCCCATCGCTTGCGCTGAGTTTTGTGCTGCATCTTTATCTAGCTTTTGGACAACGCCAGCAAAATTACTATAAATTGTGAGTTCACCTTGCTTTTTCTTTAACTCTTGTGATTGTAATTGTCCTTTTTCTTTCTCTAGATCACTTGTTTTTTGCTGTATTTCTAATTCACTTACTTGCTCTTCTAACTGATCTGTTACTTCTTTCCCCGCGCCACTATCTTTTGCCTTCTTAATATCTTTCTTTAATGAATCTATTTTCTTTTGTGCCTGATCGTAGCGCATAGTAGCCATTTTTTGCTCAAGCTCAGCTTGTTTCAGTTGTAAATTGATTTCTTCATTATCATAAGAGAATAATTTCGTGCCCTTTTCTACTTCCTGTCCTTCTTTTACTGCAATATCTTTTACTTTTCCTTTTGTCGGATCTGCGTAGAAGCTCTCAATATTTCCAGGTTTTACTTGTCCAGAAATCAACTTCGTATTGTTAAGTGAACGTTCTGTTACTTTCTCAAAGCTAACAGCATCTCCCTCAGCCGCGCCCTTTTTCTTTCCTTGCATAACAAAAATATTGACGGCTGCAACGACGACAATTAGTGCAATAACTCCGATGATAATCCATTTCTTCTTTTTATTTGGAGTACGAACGGTATTTGGTAACATATCCTCTCTCCTTTTATATCTTAATATAGTGGTTATTTAATTATGTAAAACTTTCAGAAAAAGATGGCGATATAAATCCAAGTAAAAATAGACAGAGAAAATAAGTGCAGGTCAATACGACTTACATATTGAAATATCAAAATGAATTTATATACTTTTACATTATTACGATTTCTTTACAAAGTTTTACATCAACACTTATATTGTAACAAAAATACAAATGTTTAGAAATATAACGATTTATCTTTTAAGAAAGTTTTAAGGAACCTAAAGAAAACCGCCTTACATCAGGCGGTTTGGACATTTTCTCCAAGAACTCGGTTTCTCTTCATCCAAGTCATACTCAAACGGAAGAGTTGTCACGTCTTTTCTCATCTCACGCGGAATATTCTTTTCTACCGTTTGAAACGCTTCATATTCATCTGTGCGCATCGCTCTTTGCACAATGCCTTCCGGGTTATCACCTTGCATGTCCAACATCCAGCCCGTTTCACTATTTAACTGTTTACGAAATTCATCTTTTTCCTCTTCATCTGGAAACATGCTTCCGTTCACTTCCAAATATGTTTCTACTTTCATCGGAAGCCACTCTACTTCATAATCTTCAACTAAACAAATCGCAATCCCGATCGGTGTACTACGAACGACAAAATCAAATGTACAATCTCGCTGTGTAACAGTTGCTGAACAAAATAAAAATTTCTCTACCTCTGATACAAAAATCCCCACATTTCAGCATCTCCTTTATACATAATAATTTGTCTTGCTAACTTCTAGTAAATTTTAACATTCGTTTTTGAAGATATTGTAAAATGGATGTTAATTTTCTATATATAATATAATTTCACTTTATATAAATCTTCACTGACAAGATGCACATAAAAAGAGCTGCCCAAAAGTAGTGCTTTTGGACAGCTTCCTTACATAAACGATTATGCAATTTTGCTCTCAGGGCCTTTTCTCTCATGACCAAATTGAACGATAAATAAGAATACAGTAGATAAAATACCACCCGCTAATAATAGAATGAAACAGCCGTCCCAACCAGAGCGATCAACGATAACACCGATCGCTGCGTTTGCAACAAGGCTTCCTCCTAAATAGCCGAACAGGCCACACATACCAACTGTTGTACCTACTGCGAATTTTGGTACTAATTCCATTGCACTTAAACCAATTAAAAATTGTGGTACGTAAATTAAACAACCAATAATCGAAACTGCCGCACTCACAACAAGTATATTCGATGCTTGCCAGTATACTAGCGTTCCGATAACAACACCAACCATACTAAATACACATAGTGGCATACGTTTTCCTTTAAATAGCTTATCACTTAACAGACCTACGATTAATGAACTGGGAATTGCCATTGCTTCAAAAATTGAATATGCTGCATGCGCTTCTGTTTTTGTAAATCCTTTAACCGTTGTTAAATAAATCGGTACCCAGTTAATAACACCGAAACGAATTAAATATACAAATGCGTTCGCAATACATAAATACCAAATAAATTTATTTTTCACTACATATTTCATCAAAATTTCTTTTGGTGACATTTTGTTGGCATTGTCTGCCTTCTCAAGACCTTCATAGTCATTACGATATTCTTCAATTGGTGGAAGACCGACAGATTCTGGTGTATCCTTCGCATTCACCCACATAAGAACTGAAATGACCATTGCAATGATCGCAGGGAAGATAAACACGCCGGCTTGCCAATGACTTTCACCGAAAATACCAATACCAATTCCAACAAGTGGTGCTACAAGCATCGCACCAACATTATGCGAAATATTCCAAAGTCCTGTTTTTGTACCGCGCTCTTTCTTCGAGAACCACTTTGTCATTACGGTACTACAAGGCGGTGCCCCCATCCCTTGAAAAATATTATTAAAAACTAATAATGTTAAAATCATTCCAAATGAAGATGCAAAACCAAAACAAATATTTATAATTGCCGATAAGAATAAACCAACCGCAATAAACCGCTGAGCATACGCTTTATCTGATAAATTTCCCATAAAGAACTTACTTAGTCCATACACAATCGCCGTAACGGAACCTAATAAACCATATTCCGTTGCACTAAAACCATATTCTTTCATTAAGTACGTACTAGATAACGTAAAGTTACTACGAACTAAATAATACGCTGCATACCCAACCGAAATTCCCAGTAACACGCGAATCCGTAGTAGTGTGTATACTTTGTCAATCATATTCGCTGGCAAACGCTCTATTGCTGGTGCAGGCTTAAGCCAATTAAACATATCATCTCTTCTCCTTTTCTCACTTTTGAGAGAGACGTTGTCTATTCCATATCTCGATTACTCTACCATCTGATACGTTTTTGCTCGTTCTTCTAACTGGCTGACCTTCTATTTCTTTCTGATTCTTCGCAAGCATCGTTGGTACGCCAAACGAAACCTTTTCTAAAATGTGCCCCGCTTCTTCTGATAAACAATAATCAATAAATAAATCCGCTATAATACCACTCGGTGCATGTCTCAGTTTAGAAATCGCATTGACAGATAACCCTGTTTGCTCAGGCACGTTACTTAAAATCGGAAAGCCTTGTTTTTGAAGCATCCGTTGATCTCCCATAAAATTAATTCCGATCATGTATTCACCACTTGCAACATATTCTACGGGCATGTAACCATTCACCGTTACCTCCGCTACCTGCCTCGCAAGCTCCTTTACATAATGATCAGCCTCTTCTTCACCAAATGTATCAACAAGTGATTGGAACAACGTATATGCTGTTCCTGAAACATTCGGATCAGGCATGATAATCTTTCCAGCATACGCAGGATGTAATAAATCTTTCCACTCTGACGGATAGGAAAGCCCCAGCGGCGCTATTTCCTTATTCCATCGCTCTTTATTAATCGCGATGGCAAGCTGCTCTACTTCATAGCCATGCCAAAAGCCATCCTGATCTTTAACGGCTTTTGAAATGCTACTTGCATGCTGACTTATAACAGGAATAGATAGATTTTTTTGCTTCATCATTTGATGCGCATCCAATGTACCGCCAATGATAATATCGGCTTTTGGATTTCCCGCTTCTTCTTCAACTCTTCTAAGAAGCTCCTCCGTAGAGAGGCGAATAAATTCATACGTACACCCGCGCGGTTTACAAAACGATGATAGAAGTGCTTCACCGACTTCTTCACGCGCTGCTACATACGCAACTAGATGGCGATCTTTTAAATTTGGAAGACCATTTTTACTATATTTGATAGAGGTAGTATCTCGAGAGCAACTAGACATCGCTCCTCCAATTACTAGCAAAAAGAAGAAAAAGGCTATCTTTCTCATGAAACATTCTCCTTTACAAATAGATTTGCTAGGGAGCCTTTCATATACATCACATTCCCATTATTATCGCCAAGGTATTGCACGACAAAGTAAGAAGGATATACAGAAATCGTTAATATATCCTCACGTTCATTCTTTACATGTTTACCATTTTGATAAGCAGTAATATAAGCGATTGGATTCTTCTGCGATTGCAGCAATTTCTGGATCTCTCCATAGTCCGTAATTTGCTTTGCTTGCCGAATCGAATCAAGTATTGGCGTAAGATTCGTAGTACGCACTACATCACCTTCTCGCAAGACAACCTCTTTTGCTGATGCAAAGAAATCGCTAATACGCTCTGGCGTATAATATAGGCCCAGCAAATATGTTTGGAATGCGGAAATCATAGGATCTGTCCCCTTCTTCCCATATACATTTGCCTCGTACTGGAACAAGTCACCTACTGCAAAAGTACGCCTATGTCCATTCAAGTACGTTACTTCTCCAGTAAATACTTGTTCGTGGATCTTCGCTTCGGTTTGCTTCATTCGAATTCGGTCAAAGAATGAAACAATCGCATGTAGACGAACTTCATCTGTTACAACTACTTCTCCCCACTTCTCATGTCTTACCTTCACTTCAGTAGGAAGAGATTCACTTGCTCTTTCTAAAACAGCCTGCTTGTCATCTAGGGTTGTAACGCGGTTATACAATTGCTTTTCTATAACATAAAACAAGATAAGAGCCGCAACCGTACAACAGACAAACAAGAGAATTTGAAATGATAGCCTTTTCATTTCTGCCTACCTCCACAATAAAAAAACGTTGTTTCGAAAATACCGCATAATTGTTTCATAAATGTATCATTTAATCGCTTTCAATTTTTTTATACCTTCCATGTACCTTGGTAATAACAATGTGATAACTACCAGCGTTCCCATTTCCTCACTACTTTCAATTCGCATACTTCCGCCCTGCTTGTTCATAATCTCCTGACAAATGAACAAACCATATCCATTTCCATAACTAGAGGAGAGTACTTTCCCTTTTGGAGAACGATTCCATTCTGCAAGTATCGCTTCATCTATACCAATTCCATCATCATGGATAAGAATTTTCGCTTCATGTTCATTTTTCGCGACATTTATCCTCATTTTCGTAGCATCACTATATTTAATCGCATTATCAAACACATTCAAGAAAATTTGCTTCGTCTTATCAAAATCTGCAACTACATTCACTTCAGATAATTCATTTATAACTTCTATTTCATATTGCTGAAGACGAGGCTTCACAATCGAAATTGCTTCTTCCGCAATTTGTTTTATATCTACAATCGTCGGAGAGACTTCAAACGTACTCGTCCCATACTTTGAAGATTGTAGCAACTCCTCAACGAGTGATAATAGACGCTGACTTTCAATCGAAACATAATGAAGGCTTTCTTCTACATCTCGCGCAGATTGCAATTTTGGAATTAAATCTACATATCCGATAATTGCAGTAAGCGGTGTTTTCAGCTCATGCGTAATTCGGTCTAAGAAATCCTTCTGCTTCTCTTTCTCTTCCTTTAGCTGCGTCATATGAAGTTCAATTGCATCAGCCATCGCATTGAAAGACGCTGATAACTGGGCAATTTCTACATATTCATTTAGCTCAATTTTACTTTTATAATCGCCATTTGCAAGCCGCTTTGCCATTTGTCTTAACTGATCAATTGGCTTATGAAGAGATTTCGCTAAACGAATCGCAAAGAAAATGCCGCCGGCTACTAAACAAATCGATGTAATGAGAAATGTCCAGCTCACATTCGTTAAAACTTCTTTCTCATCTTGTAATTCGTTAATAAAGCGAATTGCCCCAATAACATCGCTTCCATGATAAACGGGACTCGAAAATAAAAGAAGTGGTGCTGGGTCACCATTTTCAAATACATATGCCTTCTTTCCTCGTAACGACTGGTCAATATCTATATTCTTATGAAGCAAAGCTCCTTTCTCTGTATCCGCAACGACGTCTCCATTCTTCCCAATCATCTGCACACGGACATCCATCCGCTTTGCTAAATAAGAAGCAATCAAAAGCGAATTCGGCCCTAGCGTCTCCACTTCTTCTTCCTTCTCTAAATAGTTCATCGTGTAAATTTGCGCTTCTACACTTAATTTCTCTAAAGAACCTGCCGCATTATGATACATATTCTTTTCTAATGCAATGTAAACAACCGTATAAAGAAGAAACAAAATTGGAATCAATAACCCTACTATACCAATTACCATATTTCGTTTTAACGACATCTTATCACCTTTTAACAATCTAACTTATAGCCGACGCCATAAATCGTCTTAATATGTTCTCCGCTTGCTCCAAGCTTCTTCCGAAGGCGCTGCACCATAATATCAACTGCTCTCGTATTTCCGCTATACTCAAAGCCCCACACTTTCTCCAATAGCTCATCACGCATAAACACGCGATGCGGATGTGAAGCAAATAGCTGACATAAATTGAACTCACGATACGTTAAATCAATTTCTTCTCCATTGACATGTACTTTCCGTTCCTTCGGATAAATAACCAATTCACCAGCACGGATCATTTCATATCGTTGCAAAGTTTCTTTCTTCGTCGTGCGCCGTGCCATATTCTTTACCCGAAGAATCAGTTCTGCATAATTGAATGGCTTCGTTACATAATCATCAGCACCAAGCTGCAGTCCGAGCAGCTTATCATTCATCTGGCTCTTCGCCGTTAACATAAGTACTGGAATATCTCGGTCCTTCTCCCTAAAGAGCCGAAGCAGCTCATAACCATCCGTATCTGGAAGCATCACATCTAAAATCAATACATCGGGCTGCTCGTCCCATCTTTGCAAAGCCTCTTTTCCATCAGCTGCAGTTAGTACTTCATATCCTTCCATCTCTAGCTGCATACGAATTAAATTGCGAATGCTCGATTCATCATCGACTACGAGTATTTTCATGATTCTCCTCCTTTCGCAGTACATTTTAGTATAGCAAATATCCTATACAAAAAAAGAGTGCACTATCGAACATATGTTGAACGACAATACACTCTTTTTTATTATTTTACTTTGCATACCCACTCGGCTTACTTTGATGCCAATTCCACGCATGCTCAATAATTGTTTTCATATCTATATATTGCGGATTCCATCCTAATTTTTCCTTTGCTTTTTGAGAAGATGCAACAAGGCGTGCTGGGTCTCCAGCTCTTCTTGGCGCAACTTCCGCTGGAATTTCATGCTTTGTTACTTCGCGAACTGCTTCAACAATTTCTTTTACACTAAATCCGTTACCGTTCCCTAAGTTATAAAAGTCGCTGTCCCCGCCATTTTGTAAATCCTGAAGTCCAAGGAAATGAGCAGCTACTAAATCATCCACATGAATATAATCACGAATACATGTACCATCTGGTGTATTGTAATCATCACCAAACATCATGATTTTCTCACGTTGTCCTAAAGCAACTTGCAATACAAGCGGAATTAAATGCGTTTCAGGACGATGATCCTCACCAATCATACCACTTGGCGTTGCACCAGCTACATTAAAGTATCTAAAGACCTTATATTTCAAATGAGAAGCTTGGCTATACCAATGCAACATTTTTTCAATCGCTAATTTTGTTTCTCCATATGTGTTCGTAGGGTTTGTTGGTGTTTCTTCTGAAATTAACTCAACATCTACATCGCCATATGTTGCGGCAGTTGATGAGAAGATAAACTTATCAATCTTAAATTCTTCCATTACCTCTAGTAAACATAGTGCACCATATACGTTGTTATTATAATATTGTAGCGGCTTTTCCATACTTACACCGACTAAAGAATCCGCTGCAAAATGCATCACTGCGTCAATTGTTTCTTGCTTAAAAACGTCTCTTAAGAAATCTTTATCACGAAGATCACCCTTATAAAACTTCACGCCTTCTGTAATTGCATCTTCATGACCTGTTTGCAAGTTATCAATTACGATTACAGATTGTTCCTCATCAACTAACTTTTTCACCGCGTGAGAACCAATATAACCAGCTCCGCCACAAACTAAAATAGATACCATATTTTCCACCCAACTTTTCATTTTTTTAACTCTATAAATCTAGCTTAGCTACTCTTATTTTATATAGCAAGAAGAAATTCCAACTATTGTATACCACTACTATTTGGCTAAAACAGCGAGCTTTTCTTCTACCTTCTGTAAATCCTCTACAGAATCAATTTCAAAACTATCATTGCTATCGATTTCGTACAAATGAACATTTAAATCTTGAATGTTATCTTTTACAATATTGTCCCAGTACAGTTCACTGAAATTTTCCTGATCTACTGCTTCTTCTAGTTTTTTCACAATATGGACACCATCTTCTTTTGACCAATAGGAAATACCACATAAGATGTAATCATCATCACCGTCACCAATTTCAATATCATATACTTTACGATTTTCATCATACTTAATAATCCATTCATTACGGAAATCTTCTTTCTTCGCACTAAAATATAAAGATGACGCTGGGTTCTCTATAAAAATATTACGGTGTAAATAAACATCTGCATCCATTACATATGCCTCTTGTAAATATTCACGAACTACATACATTGTATAAATATTGTTATATACATCATACTTGTCATTGTGCACAAGCTTCACATTATACTTATGGGCAAGATAGTCGAATTTCTCTGCTAAGTAACCTGTAACGACAATAATTTCTTGGACGCCGATTTCTTGTAAGTATTCAATTTGACGCTCTAACATCGGCTTGCCGTTTACCTCTACTAATGATTTGGGAGTCGTTAACGTTAATGGGCGTAAACGTGTTCCCATACCTGCTGCTAATAAAATCGCTCTCACGTTACTTCACCTCTATATTTTTTCGCTTTCATAAATTCATTTATATCTGCAACCGTTAAAATTGCGCCTATAAGAATCGCAACACAACAAATAATTAACTTCCATGAAAAAGGTGACCCTAATACTAACATAGAAATGACAACCGCCCATGCAGAATACGTAATGTTAAGCGCCATTGCTTTTGTTGGTCCAATTTCATGAATTGCCTTATAGTAGAATACATAAGAAGCTGTTCCAACTAATGCAATCACAATGATTAAAATAAACTCACTGCTCATCACAACTTCTCTTGTTAAGAAATGTCCGCTCGCTACAGGTAAAATCACAAGTCCATATGTGACCGCTGAAACAAGCTGACGAATTTGCAAGGCCTCTTCAGGGGATACTTCTTCATCTTTCATACCGTACGCACAGATTACACACTCTAACCCCCAGCCAACGATACAAATCAGGACGAAAATAAATCCTAACATATAGTTTTCAGTCGCAAATCCGTCCCCTGTAAATCCAAGGATGATAATAAATGTAATACTAATAATAAGCCCAAACCAATTCCAGGGGCGAAGGCGATCCTTCAAAAACAAGAATGCAAAAAGTGCACCAACCGCTGGATATACCGCTGAAATCGCAGCTGTATAAGAAGCCCCGATATATTTTACAGCTAGTACATAAAACGTCATACCAACCGGCCCGCCCATAAGTGCTCCTAACATAACGAACCGTCCACTTCTCGTTTTCAGCTTAGAAAAAACCGTTCCCAGCTGCCCTTTTATCGCCATATATATCATCATCCATAACGCTGACATAAAGTCATGCAAAAATGTACTCACAAGCGGCGCAAGCAACACAACTTGTTCTGTTGCTAACATAAGTTGTGAAGATAAGATAATCCCAATCAATACCGTATCTACAGCCCAAGCAAAACCAGAAAAAACTCCATACAATATGCCTGTACTTTGCTTTTCTCTCATTTTCATACCTCACACGCTAACGCTAAAAAGAGCTGTAAGTTTTTCTTCGCACGATGATAGCGATCTATTCCATATGTTCCAAAATCACTGCCTGTACTTTCTTTAATCTTCGTCCAAATACTCCATAAGAAATCTTGGAAAATCTTATTCATCAATATTCTTTCTTTATAAGACTCTTCTACTGATCCATTAAAATAATAACTTAAAAACAATTCCTCATCCTCTAAAGAAAAATCACATTCTAAGCTATGTGCGGCGATATCCCACATCGGATCGTTCATGCCCCCATATTCCCAATCAATTAAATACACTTTGTCTTCGCCGCTCTTAACAAAGTTTTCAGGAACGGTATCATTATGACAAGGCGCGAGCGTAACATCCATCGCCTCATACATATCCTTTAATTGCATTATTTTGCTCTTCACTTCGACATAATCATCGAAGTTAGAACCGTTTACTTTATTTAATAACCCTTCATAATGCTCGACTTTTTCAAATACATTAAAAACGTTATTCATCACGATATCCGAACTGTGTAATTTCTTTAATATATTTGCTGTTAATATCATATTGTCACTGCGTTTTGCCGTTTTTGGATTTAATGTTTCTGCGTTTGGAATGAGTTTCGCTAACTTCACACCTGTTTCTGCATTAAAGTATAAAAGTTCCGCATCGACCCCTAAATCGCTTGCTAAATTAGCCGTTTCCATTTCATCACGGCGGCTAATCATGTCTTCCGTACCGCTTCCTGGAATACGTAATACATATTCCTTTCCGCCTGCCATTACTTTGAAATTCGTATTCGTCATACCACCAAATGACTGAATATTTGTAACTTGCTCTTCTGAAATAGAAAGCGCCTCTAAAACATATCTTTTAATTTGTCTTTCTTTAAACTCTGCTTCTTTCTTCACTAAACGAGGATATATTTTATTTTTCACAACTTCATACTGCTTCGTTGTATCAATCTCTGCCCATACAACATCCGATAACTTTGCATAACCGACGTCATACAACCTTGCCGCATCAAGAAGTAAATATTCATAGTTCACATATGGATTTTGATTATGACGGAATGTTGCTAACATGTTCATGAACACTTCATACGAGATTTTAGAAATCCCAACCATCTCACCATCAATACGATTTAACTGATGAATATCTTTTGAAATTTTATAAAGATAGCCATCCTGGAGTTCAACAAACGCTTCATCACCAGATCCACTCTCATTTGTAATCAACACACAGTCCGGTTCTGGATGATGTAACACTTTAATAAGAGCCTTCTCTTCGATTAAAATATCATCTTCAATTAATAAGAAATCATCTGTAATAAGCTCTTGAACCTCCGCTAGTGATGCCATTGATCCCGTCCACTTATACTTCGGATTTTCCACAAAATGCACATTATAACGGCCTGACCAACCTTCAAACTGCTCCTTCTTATAGCCAACTACCACTACAATCTTTTCAATCCCATTATTTTCAAGAATTTCTAAACTACGATCTAGCAACAGCTTTTCCCCAACCGTTAATAAACCAGATGGCTTCCCAAAATCATGGCGCTTCCCAGCCGCAAGAACAACAGCTTGCGTAACCTTCTTTCCCTCTTTATGATGAACTCTAATCTTCTTCCCTTGGTACGCCACTAACTCCTGGCGCATATATTCAAAGCCTTTCTTATACAAATAATAATTCATGTACTTTCCTAACTTCTCGCTATAAATATATTGATTTTTTGCCAAATCATTCATAATATAATTTACTTTACCAACAGATATATTGCAGTGCTCTGCAATTTTTTTTTGGTTCATCTGTGGATTTTGATTAATAACTTCTAATACATTTAATACTTGCTGTGTAGCGCCCCTCTCCATAACCCCATCCATCCATTCATTTTTTGAACACATCATACCATTTACGGATAATAATGTAAATATTTCGTAAATTTAATGTGTAGTTTGTAAATCCTATTTATTTTTACATAACGTCAAAAAAGCCTAATTTCCCATACATTTCACAGGATCATTAGGCTTCTTACTATACTCACTGCTATTTTGTTAACTCTAAATGAGCTTTTAATTTATTAGACAAATCTTGACGATCCTTCTCTGGTACAAAGTAATACCATATACCATCTTGCTTGTGACCATCACCAGGGATTTGAACTTCCTCTTTCTTATTTATCGCAGACTTATAATTACTTTGAAGATCCCACATTTGATCCTGGGTTAAATTTGTTTTTACGTTTTTCTCAACTGCTTCTAACATCGTACCAAGTTTTGTAATGGACGATATGTTAGCTCCTTTACTAATAACCGCTTCAAGCACTTGACGCTGACGCATTTGACGACCGAAATCACCGCGCGCATCCTGCTTACGCATACGTGTATACTTCAGGGCTTGTTCACCATTTAAATGAATGTTTCCTTTCTCAAATGACATCCCTTCAAGTGTGAACGCGATATCATTATACACATCAACTCCGCCAACAGCGTCTACAATATCACGGAACCCTTCCATATTTACTTCAATATAATAATCGATTGGAATATCTAAAAAGTTTTCAACCGTCTTCACAGACATATTAATTCCACCAAATGCATACGCATGGTTGATTTTATCCTTCTTCCCTTTACCAACAATCTCCGTATATGTATCACGAGGAATACTTGCGATTTTCATTGAACTATCTTTCGGATTTAGCGTTAATAACATAATCGAATCCGAACGCCCTTTATCTGCTCCGCGCTCATCTGCCCCTAATAATAAAATAGAAACAGGTTGTTTACTTCCTAACTTCACATCAGTAGATCGTTTCTCGGAATGATCACGTTCAAGCGGGGTATACACTTTATCGATTGTCCCCGAAACGGATGAGTACAGATAATACGCATAACCGCCTCCCGCAATGACAAGAACGCCAATAATACCAAGTATCCAAAATAGAATTTTCTTCATTGTGTAACCTTCTTTCTTGAATCAGCTTTATAGGTTTGTAAGGAATAAAGTACCAAGTCACATTATACATGTGAAGTTACCCATCAAATTATACTTTATTTCATAATTAAAACCCATATATTTTCTCATATAGCCTCTTATCTTTTTACTCCGTAATATAAATAAGGCCCCACTGCTCAAATAACGATGGGACTATATTCTATTTTCACTATAAACAAAAAAGAAACTTCTGCTCGAAGTTTCCGATATCACCCATATATATCTACTGAATATTTCACATCAAAAATTGCTTTCCTAACAGATAACGAAATAACTCTTTCTTTTCCCGTTTGAATTATATGCTCTATTTCACATATATAGACTGTACTTCTTGATAGCCATTTTTATTATTTGACTGCCATCTCCAAGAATCTACACACATTTCTTCAATCCCACGCTTTGCTTCCCATCCTAATTCTCGCTTCGCTTTAGATACATCTGCAAAACATACAGCAACGTCTCCAGGTCTGCGTTCTGCAATTTTATATGGAACCGCCTTTCCTGAAACTTTCTCGAATGCTTGCACCATCTCTAGCACACTATAACCAGTACCTGTACCAAGATTATACGCATCTACTCCTGTTGTATGCAGTACTTTTTCAAGAGCCTTCACATGCCCATTCGCAAGATCCACAACGTGAATATAATCACGGACACCTGTACCATCTTTTGTTGGATAGTCATTTCCAAATACACTTAATTCTTTTAACTTACCAACTGCTACTTGCGTTACATATGGCATTAAGTTATTGGGAATTCCATTTGGATCTTCCCCAATACGTCCACTTTCATGTGCACCAAATGGATTGAAATACCGAAGTAATGCCATACTCCACTCTGAATCAGCTACAACTACATCATGCATCATTTGTTCAATCATCAACTTTGTTTGACCGTATGGATTTGTTGCACTTAAAGGGAACTCTTCTGTAATTGGTGATGTCTCAGGAATACCATACACCGTTGCTGATGAACTAAAAATCATTTTCTTTACATTGTGCTTCTGCATAACATCACATAATACTAATGTACTTGTAATGTTGTTGTGATAATACTTAAGCGGAATTGCTACTGATTCACCCACCGCTTTGAAACCAGCGAAATGAATCACTGCCTCAATCGTATTTTCTTTAAAAATCATATCAATTGCTTCTCGATTCAAAAGGTCTTCTTTATAGAATTTAAATTGTTTTCCTGTTATTTCTTTTACTCGATTTAATGATTCTACTGAGCTATTAGAAAGATTATCAACTACTATAATTTCATAACCATGATTCAATAATTCCACACATGTATGACTACCAATATACCCTGCTCCACCTGTTACAAGTATGGCCATGATGAAAACCTCCTAAATTTATTTACTAGCTTTTCATTACATATTTTTATGAACGCTGAACAGGATCAGTTCCAAATGTATTTATCCATATATCTCCTGTTTTTGTATTACATTAAAAAAGTCCAATTGCACGAACGACAATTGGGCTTTCTTTAAGCTATAATTGTCTCTCTAAATCCGGCTTAGATACAAGCTTCGTATACACAATAAAACGATCCGACGCATCGCCAATATACTCAAATGGATAACATGTTGTTAACATCAACGTCTCATAATCAGTTGGCACGATAATCATCTCGTCATTCGATCCCGTAATTCTGAAATCTGTTATTTCATAAACAACCTCACCATACGATTTGCTTCGTTAACTCCCAACCGAAAAAGGCAACAATCCCAAGACCAAACAAAATAATAGAAACGGGAATCCTAATAGTTACCCATCTCCATTTTGACTTACGCTTATGTACTTTCTTTCGCTTTTCCATAGGGTGTATTATGCTTGTTCTACTTTACGAGCTAATCACTGCTGGAACTAGCGCAGCTGCACTTGAAAGAAGTTCACTCACTCGTGCAGCATCTGCCTTAATCTAAGCTTGCTCTTGATTAGTCAAGCTCGTCTTTTGTAAATATGCATATAAATAGTCCACGCGATCAAGGTTTAAAGTTTTCAATGAATTTACAAGCTTTTGTGAAGCTTCTTTTCTACTCGTTTCTGCATTTGCTGCCGTTGCAGCAAATGCGTTTAAACCAAGAGCAAGTGCAGCGACTAATGAACTTTTTTTATAACAATTTTGAAACTCATGGTTATTTCTCCTTTTTATAACAATTTAACAATTTAACTATTTAAATATATCACAAGCAATCCTTAGTAGGATAACTTAACCATAATTTTTTAAAATGGGCATCTTACATAAAATCTAAGAACTAAACATTTTTTGATATGAAAGTGGCTGATTCTCATAACCGTTTGGATGATTACTATACCATTTCCAAGCTGAATAAAGGGCTTCATCAATTGAATACCTTATACTTTGGTTTCCATCCTAATTATGTACATATCTTTTTACCAAATATAAAAAGTGAATGATCCGTATCTCTTATAAAATCATTAAATATCGCATTCATCGTTTCACCTGTTGTTTTCTCACACACTTGAATCAATTCATATTCTGAAGTTTCCACACCATAGCCTACATGATAAATTTCGTTTATTTTATATAGCCTTCTAATAAACCATGTAGTGCTAGCACATGTGCTTTCACTACATCCATGACATGGACATAATCACCTACCGCACTACCATCTTTGTACCATAGCCACCATCTATTATAAAACTCTCCTCTTGTTGTTTTACCATATGCAATAAAACATTCGGTACAATATGTGTTTCTGGACGATGCTCTTCACCTATGGTTCTATCTGTATGAGCGCCTATAGCATTGTGATAACAAAGAGACATATAACGTAAATCATATGCCTTATAAAAATCTTCTAAAGCCTATTCAATAATAAGGTTAGAATTCCCATGAAAAACAACTGGGAATGGGACATATGTGTTTCCTGCACTCGATCTTTATAAGGCATACCGTGAACTGATATAAATGATGAAAAAACAAAATGTATAATTGGATATCTGATCATCATTTTTAAAACTTGAAAAGTCGCTACAACATTACTTGTAACAGAATGACTTGACTAACACGATAAATCAAACTCGTTATGACAAAAACAAACTGCATGACAGCTTCAATACTATAATGCGAGAATATTGTCTCTAAATCAGCACTATTATGAAAGTTACCTTTTTTAAAAATAATGACCCTACCCTAAATTATAAAATTCATTTCTAATTATGCATCCGTTGCAAATTTAACATCTTAATAGTATGATAATAAAATTTTAATTGCACAAGTTATAAATAAACTCGCCCTTTTTTCATTAGAAAAGGAGACAAATGAGGATAGTCCTTTTCATTCATCTCCTAGAATAAAGAATATCTATTCTTTTTTATCACCAAGCGCGAATGTAACCTCAGCTTCACAAGCAATTTCACCATTTACAGTTGCAACTGCTTTCCCTTTTCCAATTGGTCCACGTACACGTGTCATTTCCACTTCTAAACGAAGTTGGTCACCCGGGCGTACTTGACGCTTGAAGCGGCAGTTGTCAATACCAGCAAAGAATGCGAGGCGCCCACGATTCTCCTCTTTTTTTAATACCGCAACAGCACCCACCTGCGCTAATGCTTCTACAATTAGCACACCTGGCATCACAGGATAATCTGGAAAGTGTCCATTAAAGTATTCCTCATTTGCCGTTACATTTTTAATTCCAACCGCACGCTTTCCTTCTTCTACTTCTAGAATTTGATCAACAAGTAAGAATGGATAACGATGTGGAATAATTTCTTTAATCTGCCCTATATCTAGCATATTACTCTCTCCTCATATATCAAATTGGTCATACCACCAACATACTGTCCTTATTATCCCATTCTCTATTGTTTTTGTCACGAAAAACAAGAAATGCTTTCTACCCAAAATATTTATTAGAACTATTCATACAAAAAAGATACACCCTTTTCCCTTCGCTAAAATCGGTATAACAAAATAATAGCAATTCACACGGAGGTTGGAAAAAGGGTGTATATCAAAGTTAGGGAAAGGCAATATACATTATTTGCCTTATGTGTCGTATTCATAGCTCATTATAAAGGACAAAAATAAGAAAGAAAAATTTAATATTTACTGATTTTTACCATTATGACCTTAATTTTCTACAAATTTCTACAAATTTCTTCATTTTTCTTATATTATCTTAAATGTTATATCTAGAAATTAAGATTCGCAATCTAGAACACTATACTTTATAAAAAATGCATCTTTATGGATTAGCCTTTAATACCAGTTCTATAAAATATTATCACAAAAGGCATATTTATTACATAAATATCCAATACTGCATATAAATTCTTTTAAATCTATTTAGCAATACATAAAAATAAAATATAATTAATAAGAAATTGTGGCTTTTTCTTGTTTATCTGTTAAATAAAAAAGAATTCCTTATGCCTTTGGGATTCTTTTTTATTTTTTACACATTACTCATATAGATAATTGTATAAGTATTAGTTACAAAATCAATAAATTGTATTACCGTTTTTAAGAGCTCTTGTGCTAATGAGATTACGCCATCTACAAATTTTAAGATCGCCATTTCTATTTCTAAAACATCCATTTTTTATTATATTTAAATACTATTAATATCCATCTTCATAGTAGCAATATTCATTATACTGTTCTTTGCTTGATTCTGATTTCCACTATTTTCATCATAATAATCTTTTGCCTCATTTAAAAAAGCATTCCAACCATTACGTTTAATCATAATTGCTGGAGAGCTTTTCTCACTCCAATATTGGTGTTTTTTCACATGATCTAGAGGTATATTTAATTCTTTCATTTAAACAGCTTATAATAAATATTCTTATGAAATTCTAACTATCCTTAAAAGAGAATTATATAGAAAAATCTCATTATCTAAAATGAAAATAGAAAAGACCCCTCGTCCTAAAAACAAGGGGTCTCGCTGCTTTTTGTTATATGGTATAAATAAAATCAGGTTCCATGTTCAATCATAACACGAATATTTATACATGTATATAGATGGTATATTAATAATTACAAAAAGTATTTTCACTTTTATACTGTACACATAATTAAATTGAGCTTATATTTCCATAAAAAGACTAGTACACAAATACCAATTATCCCCCAAATCATAAATAATCAAATTATGTTACCGATCCGAAAAAAGTAAAGACAGTGTATTCCTTAAGATTATAAAAAATAATTGTAACTGGCCATATTTAAATGTTTATCTTAGCCTGTTGACCAAGTAGGCTACTAAACAACCCACTTTTATCTTTTGCTAATTGAGTAAAACCGCCACTTTGAATAATTTTCCCTTGATCCATTACAATCACTTGATCAGCTTTACGTATAGTAGATAATCTGTGTGCAATGACAATAATTGTCATGCTTCCTTTCAATCTTTCCAATGCTTCTTGTATTTTCGCCTCATTTTCAGCATCCAACGCACTTGTTGCCTCATCTAATACTAAAATAGAAGGTTTCCGAAGTATCGCTCTCGCAAGAACAAGTCGTTGCCGTTCCCCTCCTGAGAGTTTAACCCCCCTATCGCCGATAAGTGTATCCAATCCCTGTGGAAGCCTACTGACAAACTCAGCAGAAGCGGAAAAATCCAATGCCTCCCAGATTTGCTCTTCACTCGCATCTGGCTCAACCATTCTCAAATTATCCCTTATACTAGCATTGAATAGAAATGGATCTTGAGAAACATAGCTAATTGATTTCCTCAATGACAATAGATTTTTACTCGTTAACGGTTTATTATCTATTAATAATTGACCGCTCTCTGGCTGAAGAAGCCCCATTACAATATCGATCAATGTACTTTTTCCAGCACCAGAACGCCCTGAGATGGCCGTCATACAATTGGATGGAATACTCAAATTGATATTTTCCAGGGCATATATAGAATCCTGTTTATTGTAACGGAAAGAGATATTGCGGCACTCAATAGATTGCTCTATCTGAATAGGCTTCAAAAAATTATAATTTTGTTCTACATCTTGCAATTCTATACTTTTCTTACATTCTTCCTGTAAGTCCAGCAAAGCTTTAAAAGCAGGCAGATTCGCTGCAATTTGCTCCATATTGGATTGTATACCTGAAAATCGCGGCCACAATCGAGAAAATATAAGAATAATTAATAATAATTGCTCAGTCTGTGTCCGGAACAACTTGACCGATAGCAGAATCAGGAGGGCTATGGAAATCGCTGATGCGATCTTATAAAAAAGCTGGGAATTATTTCTCACCTTAATATATGCAAGCTGTTCACGTTCCACATCTTCCGTCCAATTACGTAGCCACATATAACGAGATTGTTCTAGGAGGTTGCTCTTTATATCCTTAATCCCATTAAAATGATCCGTTATGCCTGCAAGATAGGCTTTTGAATTCTCTGAGGTCCGGCCACCTAACCGTTTCGATTTCTTAATAAATCTTCGGGAAAAAAAGGCAAGCACTACACCGCAACATAGTACAAAGAGTGTTATATCTGCGGATAACCAAAAAGCAAGGCCAATCTGTATGAATGTGAAAATCAACGAAGTAAGCAATTGTAAAAATAAGTTAGTACCTGCACTAACACGCCCTAATTCCGTCGTTAAAGAGTTAATAAGATCCGACTTTCTTTTTTTCACAAAAAAACTCCAATTGGCCTGCAACAATCCACGATACGTTTCCAGTCTCAAGTGATTAATAAAACGTATCTGAATTTTCGCATTGCGAATCGTTATATTACTTTGCAAAACAGCTTGTCCCACAACCAATACGATATAGATCCCTAATACAAGTGGTAACCCTAAAGTTGCCGGAAAATCACTTAAAAATCCCAAAGCTCCTGAAAGTGGGCTTGCTTTTTCGTTCATATTCGCAATCCCGCTAATACTTAGCATAGGGATTAATAATAAAATACCGATTCCTTCTACAAGACTGACAGATACCATTCCCAAGAGATTAATAATGAGAATGTTTCCAGTAAAAGAGTATAACTGCTTTGTAAAGTATAAAATATTTCTCATTTTTACATCTCCTTACGGTATCTCGTTTTCCTCCAAGCCCATAAAACTGGCCGCAAAGGAAAATACAAAACATGCAATTGTTTTGGTAGTGGTAAAGTTTCCACATCCTGAGGGTAAGGGTATAACCAGCTAAGATGAAACAGTAGCTTTTGAGAGCTTGTTTTTAACAAATATAAATATCGCTCATGATATTTTGAAACTTCTTCTGGAACGGGATCTGTATGCAAGTTAATCATATTTTCCAAGTAATATATAGCAAGCTGCGCTAACTGCGTTACCCTTCTCCCTGACATTAATACTTTTGCCTCTTCTTCTATTATAAGAGTATCTAAAAGCTCGGAAGATAAAATAAGCGCCTGACCTACTAACTGCTTGCATCCATATCTTTTCAACAGAACAGTAAGTTCTTTCCAATCTATTTCTTGCCTTACCATACGGTCAATGTCTGTTAACCATCGAAGCCTGGACCAACCATGCCTAGTCCCATGAGTCACAAGAAACATAAACAAATCCTCTCTACCTAGAAAATAGACAGGATAATTCGTAATAGGGCTCATTCTTTTTCGTCCCCACAACTCATCAAAGTTTTGTTCCTTTCCAGGGCCTGGTTGTAGACGCCAATGAATCTCCAATTTTACCTTACTCATTGGATGCATATAAGTTGTATGATGGCGTCTCCACTTCCATTCATTCATAACTGTTGGAAAATCTTCCTCTTTGACATAACCATTCTTTACAAGTATTTCATTTACTTTTTCAAGATCATCTATAGGAACAAGAGCGTCCAGATCCCCAGATGTTCTAAGAGAAATATCTCCATATAAATCTACCCCAAGAATAGGTCCTTTCAAAAATAGGAGCCGGAGCTGATTTTCGGCAAATAATTTGCTTATCTTTCCCATTTCTCCACTTAAATGAAGCATATGAAATGTATTCCTTTTAAAGTATGTACTTAACACTTGTACAACATGCGAAGGAATGAGTTGATTATCGATATTCTTCATTTTTGTATAAATGAAGGCATACATGCGATGATGCAGCGCCAATTTCAGAAATTTTTTCCAATCAATATCGATAAACCAATCTTTTGGGATTGTTTGTATCTCTTTATCTTCCTTCTTTATAATTTCAAGTAACAATTTTAGTTCTTTAGGCAAATGGCTCAAATCAAGATTACAACCGGTATCCATCTCATTCTCCTTCAAGATTTTTTTACCCTATCCTTTTTGCAAATTTACTAACAACAGTAAATCTCTTCATTTCTTCTACGCCAGTAATATAAAAGGGCCCGCTACGTAACCACGCATGGGCAATCATATTTCCTGTCTCATCTTTCGCGGTCCCCAAGTAAAGGGTGCTTTCAATTTGACGCTTCTCCAACATTTTCATTGCAGCGATAGCTTTAACAAGACATTGGCTTTCCCAAAATGTATAACGGCTCATCATATGCACTGCTTGAGAAATTTTCCTTAACGTAATCTTTTCCGACTCATCATAGCTTAAAGACGTTTCTGCCATATGAATTCCTAATATAGGAGCAGCTTTAGAAAACGGTATACTTTTAAGAATACGAGCCCAACCTAAATAAAAGAAAGCTTCTATAAGTAATAATTTTGTTCCCATATCGAACGATAAGAAAGCTTTTGCTTTATTTATGATATTCATCGATCCTACTCCTAATCTATTAAATCTGAAACATTCAGCTATAAATCAATTTTTATCCCCAACCAAGATTAATCCTTCTGCATACAAGTGATTCAAGAAAGAGAGTACTTGTTCCTGACATTCTGCCTCTTCAATCATATATCGGGACATTAATATATTGACCAATTGATTAACTGATATCAATTCATTTATTAACTCCCAAATTTCACCGCCTATCCCTCCTAAATTGTAGTATTTTCCATTATGGATGCTCATCATCACTTTTTCTCCATCCATATCACTCACTACATTTTCTTGCCCCTGTACGATAAAACTATTTAATGAAATTTTTTTGTTAGTAATCATTATTTTTCCTCCTCTTTTAAAGACTCTAGGACTGTGGATACTAAATCATGCGCCGTAAACTTTGAAATAGGGCGCCTTAATTGAAACATCTCCACCTTATTTACAATATTTGTAGAGTTCATAAAATGCCATTCCATCATCTCCAATCGTGGGATTAATGAATTTCGATATGTATGGCGTAGCAATGTACGTAACCTTTCTAGTCCTTCAATACGCTGAATTTCAACATTCTCATTTTCCGTTTTCACCAATTCAAATACACCCGCTAGCGGTAACGGCTCATTGAAAAAGCTTGACGACACTGGTACAGCATATTTGGTCTCTCTTTCAAATAAAGGCTGATAATGCGTTGTTTCCATTCCAAATTGATCAAGACTTTCTTTCCATAACTTTTGTTGTGGATAAGAGGGTGTAACAAAAGGAATATTATCCTCAGAAAGAGATACCGCAATTACATCATCACTTAAAAGTTGATATCCCTTGCTCAAGAGAGCTGATGCAAGAGTTGACTTTCCAGCTCCCGATCTTCCTACAAAAGCATATACCTTCCCATTGATGGCTATTGCACTTCCATGCAAGGGAAGTATTTTTCTTTGCATCAATAATGCGCCCATGCAAGTTCCAAGAATATAAAGCCTAATCTTATCTTGGTCAGATCCTTCCATAGGTGAAACGATAATTTTTTCTCCATTTTGAATACAAAACGTGGCTGTTTCGGGGATTTGAAACATAACTAATTCTTCTTCGACTACGAATGCTGACTTTTTGGAGGATAACTCCTTCCATAACTTGGACAAATCTGCAGTTTCGATTCTGACGTCTACTTCATTTTCATAATTGTTTAATTGAGGCAATTCCGGCAGAGGAATCTCACTTAATAGGGTTAATCCGAAGGCTTTGTAAACCACTTTCTTTACAGTATGTATCATCTTTCTCACTCCACCTAGTTGAAAAATTGATTAGAAAAAACCCTTATACCGTTGTTAAACTATATAAGGGCTGTAAAGCATATAAATCTCATTTAAATATTAGTGCATTAGCTGTGGCTAAGTGTGCCTTGCTCATCCTCATCTTCAAACACTTGGTCAACAATTCGTTTTCCAGGTCCAGCCATTGTCATGTTGATATCAAGCACTTCTAATACTGGTGATTGCCATTCTTGTTTCATAGTTTCACCTCCCTTCAAATAAATTTCTTGATAAATCGATAAACGATAAGACTGCGCATTAAAATTCTAAAATCAGGATCAAACACGTTTTCTGGCTGTGGTTCTCCTTGAATTTTCAAAATCGCACTCTTAATGATTTCCATATTAAAAAAGTTAGAAGCTACAGGATCTGTGCTAAGCTGTTTTAGTTCCTTGATAAACATTTTCCATGAAGGAATCATGCGATGAATCACATCGGCAGCCTGTATCCCTCGCACACGTTGATTCAACCTTACTTTGTCAGGAAGCAATCCCTTTGTAGATCTTCGGATAAGTGCCCGATTTAAGCCATTTTGAACAAATTGTTCGAGTGGTAGAGATAAACAAAATCGAATTACTCGTAAGTCATTCGTCGGATCATGCCCCTGCAAGCCATAGCGCAAGGAAAGTTTTGTACCACTTGTACCAGTGGTATTCCATAAATTTAACTGCTCAAAATGTTTCTGCCTTATTTCATATATGTTAGGTATAGAAGCCCCCGTTACTTTAACACCATGTTCCTCCAGTTTGTTGAATACATCAGTACGTTTTGCAAGTTCTGGATTGACTAACGTCGGCAACTCATATTGCTGTTGTGGAGAGAACATGTTATTTATAGATGGATATGCCTTCTGTCCTACGACTTTCAGTATTCGTGACTTTTTGACTCCAATACTTTTACCGTATAAGTCGATTTCATGATAAAGTTGGAACCATTTGAACTTTTTAAGTAAAACTGCATAATAATCTAGAGCTGGTCCCCAAGAGATGGTAAAATTCCCCCTCGCTCCATTTAAGAGCACTCCAACTCCTTGTTGCTGGGCTTTTTCATAAATTCCCTTTACCCAAATAGAATTTTCAAAGAATTTATAGGGCATTTCCATAATATCAAGCCAATCATCAATTTCAGAGAATGAATTTCTCCCTGGGAAATTCAAATAATGATCCGTAATATTCCCTACATGCTGTACTGTAGATTGGATAAACGGCTTCTCATCTGCAACCATATGACTACGAGTCCAATCAATAAATCCTTCTGCAGGTACAGAGCTGTATGTATATAATTTTTTATTTTCCTTTTGCAAGGCTCTTGCAGCAAAGCTAGCAACAGCACCTGAATCTAATCCTCCACTTAAATGGGAACCAACATTACGGTGCGTACGCAATCTTGATGTCACTGCACTTTCAAATACGTCCCGAAATGCCTCTTCATACTCTTGATTTGATTTGAGATGCAACTTCTCTCCTACAAATAACACGTCATATTTCGAAATACTAACTTTTCCATCGACTACAGAAATAGTATGAGAAGGAGGTACTTGTTCTATATTTTTATGGACTGTAGAAAAAGCATCTATCGTATCAAGCATATTAGGTATCGCTAAATATTCAGCTAACCACTGCTCATTTAAATCCTTCCCGACGTAAGGTAAGGAAAATAGTGGTCCTATGCTGGTACAAAAGGCAAATCGATTTTGATTACGGAAGAAGTAAAATGTTCTGCTTCCCGAAAAATCACGCGCACCGAAAAGTAAGCGTTTTCTTTCATCCCAAATCATAAAAGCAAAATCGCCAATCAAATATTTCGGCGCATTTTCCCCCCACTTTTGATAAGCCAATAAAATCAGCTTACTGTCAGGCATCTCCCTTCTAAGTGCCTGTTCCACTTGTAATCTATCAAATAATTCATCGCGATTATCAATAATAGCATCAGCCGTTATGACCAATTGCTTTTCATAATCATAATAAGGTAATTGTTCGTTGATAGATTGGGGTGTTATCCATTTCATATGGGCACCCAAAAAAATATTTTCCTTGTGCCACGTATTGGTACTATCGGCTGGATAACGAGATAAAGCTGACATGATTCCATTGCTATGCTCAAACGGTATGGGTTCCCTATTTAAATGATAAATTCCAGCTATTGCGCTCATTTCTTTCCTCCCGCTACGAAACAAGTAAGGGCAAACCCGATAAATAAGATAATTACCTGATATATCAATAAAACGTTATTTATATACCAGAAAAATCCTTTCTCAAACTACCGTGTTTCCGCATAACAGATTTTAAAGTTGAAATTTTCAGGCTATCTACCTTATAAATAAACCCTCGCCTTCTAATTTTGATATTCAAAAAAAGAACAAGGGTATAATTTTCTTATTTTCGCTAAAAAGTATTATGTATTTGTTTGTTGATTCAAATAAAAATAGATAAATTTAATATATCAATAAAGTATTTATATTCTTTATAAAGAATATAAACCCAGGTTATCATTTCACTATTGTATTGTCAAGTATCTATATACTCCAAATATTAAATGTTAACCCCTCTTTTTTGGATAATTAAAAAATGAATAATAAAATTATATCTTGCAAATAAATGGATTTATCTCCATATTTTTTCATTTTTTTGATATTAACATAATTTTTGTGCTATGATATTTTATATAGTTTAGTATAAACATGCTAATTAAAAAACATATTTTATATTCCTCTGCTGCTTTAATAGAAGCAGCCATGTTATTCAACATAGCTGTTTCTTTATAATTGAACAAAAGGCAAGTAACTTTTTATAGTTATACCATTTTTACTAAGGAGGTCATATAATATGCGTTCACCATTGATAATGCTAACCAAAAACATAATTCGTATTTACCACAAAATTATGTACGCTTACTATTTCGCTCTCTATAGGGATTGCCTTGACTTTCATTCAAAAGAGGTTTATTTCCACAAAATGAAATTTCACAAAAACCGAACTAAATTAGATATTGAATCCTCCTAGTCCATTAACCTATATCCTATTAAAATTCTCTTATTGTTTCTTTTTATATACCAACATTTATTGTCAACGCATTTTTGATACATGTAATAACTCTTGTCTGATCTTTTTCTGTCATACCTGATCCAGATGGAAGACAGAATCCAGTTTCAAATAATTTTCTAGCAATATCTTCGCAATCACTATGAGGGTAATAAGTTGTTCCCTTAAATAGGGGTTGCATGTGAAGAGGCTTCCAAACAGGGCGTGCCTCAATATTTTCATTTTCCAGGTGTTTCAGTAATTCCTGAATCGATACTCCTGTTTTTTCTTCATCTATAGTAAGAACTGTAAGCCATCGATTTGAATAAGTATCCTCTAACTCAGGCATAAACTGTACACCTGGAATATGAGATAATTCTTGATAGTATCTATCAAATATTTTTCTTCTTGCCTGTACCCTATCTTGGAGGATTTGCAACTGTGCTCTACCTATACCTGCCAAAACATTACTCATTCGATAGTTATATCCTATTACACTGTGTTGATAATGTGGAGCAGGATCTCTTGCCTGAGTAGCTAAAAACCTTGCTTTTCTTAATGCCTCAACATCATTAGATACAAGCATTCCTCCACCTGAGGTTGTAATGATTTTATTTCCGTTAAACGAATAAATCCCAAACTTCCCAAATGTTCCACTCGCCTTACCTTTGTAGTAAGAGCCAAGTGATTCTGCTGCGTCCTCAATTATTGGAACTTCATATTTATTACATAATGAGAGAATTTCATCCATTTTAGCACTTTGTCCATATAGATTTACAACAATTACCGCTTTTGGGAGCATTCCCCTTTCATTTGCATCATGCAATGCACATTCTAAAGCTTGTGGTGACATATTCCATGTTTCAGGCTCTGAATCAATAAACACCGGTGTAGCACCTAAATATAAAATTGGATTTGCACTTGCTATAAAAGTAAGACTTGAACAAAATATCGTATCACCATCTTCTACATCCAATAAACGCAGCGCTAAATGAATAGCAGAGGTTCCTGAACTAACTGCAGCTGCATCACGAACTCCCACGTGAGATGAAAGCTCGCTTTCAAATGCATCCACATTTGGACCAAGTGGAGCGATCCAATTCATATCAAATGCTTCTTTTATATATTTTTGTTCATTACCGCTCATATGTGGGGCGGAGAGATAGATTCTTGTTTTTTCCTGTGAATATACCACTTTAAACACCATCCTACAGTTCTTTTTTTATTACTCTAGCTGGAACGCCCACTGCTGTACAATTTGCTGCAATATCACAGGTTACTGTTGCCCCGGCACCGATAATGGACCAGTCACCAATTGTAATATTGGGAATTACATTAGCTCCTACTCCTATATGTACTCCTGTTCCTACAGTAACAGATCCCGTAAGCACAGCATTGGGGGAAATATGTGCAAAATCTTTTACCCTATTATCATGTTCAATAATAGCGCCTGAATTGACAATAACGTGATTCCCAATTTCAACATCTGCATTAACAATTGCACCTGGCATAATAACCGTACCAGCTCCAATCTTTGCACTTAAACTAACGATAGCTTGCTTATGTATAAGCGTCACATAACGATGACTGGGAATCTCTAACTGCTCCATAATTCGTTTTCGTGTTCTGTTATTTCCTATAGCTACCACGAACCTTACATCTGTATGTTCATTCATTAATTTTCTAGCTGCAGAAATAGGTCCAAAATATACGCCATCCTCAACTCTTAATTGTTCATACATATCATCTAATCGACCAATAATTTCATAATTCCCATATGATGATAGTATAATATCTTGGATAACCTTACTATGACCACCTGCCCCAATCATGATTATTTGCATTCATTTCACCTCCTCAAAAGTCCTTAGTACCAGTAAATTTCTCAATAGTTACATGCCCAACTTGGTTAATGCCTTCCGATTTAGATACCTTCTTCACCGTCAATAACAAAATTTTCATATCAAGAAAAAAAGTACGATTTTTCACATACCACACATCAAAATCGAATTTTTCTTCCCATGAAATTGCGTTTCTTCCATTCACTTGAGCCCACCCTGTAATTCCTGGTCTTACATTGTGCCGCCTAGCCTGTTCTTCTGTATATAGCTCCAAATATTCCATCAATAATGGTCTAGGACCCACCAAACTTAAATCCCCTTTTATAACATTAACTAACTGTGGCAACTCATCCAAACTATATTTTCTAAGAAATTTACCGAACTTAGTAAGTCTTACATTATCAGGCAGCATATTCCCCTCGCTATCTGTCTCATCAGTCATAGTTCTAAACTTATACAGAAAAAAAGGCTTACCATGTAATCCTGGACGTTGTTGCTTAAATAGGATAGGGGAACCTAGCTTAACTCTAACTAAAACTGCTACTATTATAATAAGAAATGAAAACAACATCGATAATGACAAAGAAACGAATAAATCAAAAAGCCTTTTCATAAGTAATTATACTCCTATCGAAAATTTTTTGAGGCGCTTCCTACAGAACGAGGCTATAACCTTCCAACTACCTTTAGGGGATTCTTCTAATTCAACCATACTCTTGTATAAAATGAAATCAATTCGCAACTTACATTCTGCTATGAACTTCATTCAGTATGTTATAAATACATTTCCCCGTTCCCTGAAGATCAGACGCCTAAACTCAATAATAAAATCGCTATATTTTTATACAAATATAGCGGTTTTTTTCTTTCCATATTCAGTTGATGATAGTATTATCTATCAATCTAGTGGCCGTGCTTATATCACTAGATACATTATTGAATACACATTTGACTACAGTCATCGCCTTTTCCCTAGTTAACCAATGTAAACTAAGAAGAGTGTCTTCTAAATAGCTGTGCGTAATGATAGAAACAGCAGGATTATCAGTCTTCCTAATAACAGAATTTAGAAATGTGTTACAACTATGAACAATATTCCCTTCGAAGTTTATACCAACATTTTGAAACAAACAATTATCCGCATTAATTTTTCGCGTATATTGGGCATTATTGGAACCAAAAGATATATCCCCACCTATTCTGCTTGTTTTTGCTCTTATAAATTTACCGTTACTAAGGTTACAACATTCCAAATCTGCGGCCCCTTCTATTAAAATGAGACCTTCTATAGCAATAGGGCGACCACCATAATTAGCAGGTGGCTTAATATTAACATCATAATTCTTGACGGTAATATTCTTAATGACTCCACCTGTCAAAAGCACTGAAAAGTTTTGTGTTACCGCATTATCACTTCGCCACTCTCTTTCAACTGTGATGTCCGAAATATAGCATCTGCCATAATCATACCTGCTTATATTAAATCCGACTTTTCCAGCGTCAGTTATCACCACTGGTGGCCCATTCAATGTTTCAGATACTCGAAAACTTGTTGCCGTTACGTTAATCGTATAGTAGAGTTTATCCACACTAATTCCAGTAGGCACTTTGCCAACCCATTGTTCAAAACATATTTTCGCACCATTCCCCATTCCATGTGGAGTACTATAGGAAAACATTCCATTGGCGACATTTACAGTAGGGCTGCCAAAATATCCATAGATGCTTGAACCGTAAAATAAACCATTTTTTATCTGGCAATTTTGAATGACGGCTCCTCGGATATCCTGCAGTTTGATATTACCGTTATTACATATAGCTCCATTGACAAAATTATCCCCTTTCACAACGAGTTCACATCCAATGAAAGTGTTGTGAATGTATTTGACATACCAGTTATTCTGATAAGAACTAATTCCCCCTATGTTATATCCTTCAAATATATTATTTTCCAAAACTATATGAATGCCGTCTGCATTTACAAAATGTCCACGAGCATTATTAGAAATATAGTTATTATAAATATAAATTCTAGTATTCAATTCAAACCCCGATTGATTCAGTTCAGGTCGCCATGTCGGTATGTTACTTTCAGACCACATGGATTCGATATCTATTCCGAACATCGGGGCAACGCCATCGGTTGTAATGCCGTCATCAGCTTTACCAATTGAATAAATTTTATTTTCAAAAATATAAGTGTCATTTGAACCACCGAGAGTAATCCCTTGCCTTCTGCAGTTATGAATATCACAGTTATGAATGTAAATATGCGAACCCATCTGTTCCTGTGTATAATCAGCTGGATTAATCTTATATTCTAACCAGCCTGTTGAAATGGCATCCCCTGTACAATTGCTTATTTCTACACAATCTATCTCCACAAAGTTTGAGCCCCTTATTTCTATTCCTTGTCCCCACTCATGAGTGTAATTCTGGCTGTCCACTTTTGCATTTATTTTTGCAATTTGGGCATCGCTTAAAGGTGAAGACGTAATATCAATAACAAAAATCATTTTATTAGCATCTTCTATTGGAGCGAACCAACCTCTCCCAGTCGAAGATGCAGGAGCAAATTGACCGTTTGTTCTAGAACCGACTAGCGTGCCAATTGCAACAGTATCTTTATATTGATAAAAACTGTATGCTGTGGTGTTTATTCCAGAGATAGACCATAGCCTAAAAGCTTTAAGGAGCCCAGGATTCTCATATCTGTCCACTATTTCACTACGGATAAAATTGGGATTATTATTCAATGAACCGTCAGTATTCACTCCTCCTCTTACAAATTTCACACCTATTTCGTAAATATGTGTTTTTTTATCTCCGACTATTTTCCCACCAGAAATTTTCACATTTTTAACTCCCTTAATATCAAATACTCGATACCAGGGTGACGAATTAGTTTCCAGTTGTAAGACACACTCTCCCGACATTTCAAAATGTAAACCGCTTGGTATGGCAATACACGAGAATGATGTATTGTCAATTTTCAACTTATATATGCCGCTCGGTAGTATAACATGATTGTATCCTTGGGACTTAGCCCAAACCAAAGCATCATTTATCCCCTTTGTAGTGGCAACAGAATTGGTACCATCGTTTTTAATATTCCATCTTACCAATTCTAATATATATGAATTTGAAACGTCCTCTGCATTTGAAACTGGTACCTTTTTTGGAGACCAGTGTGCTTTTGGGCCATCATAAGTTAATACATCACCATGAGTAGGAGATGCTGTTGTTACATCTACATCATTAAGGTCCCCAAGATTCGCATTTAAGTTTACGTCCATATTCCCACTTCCTTTTTTCTATATATTATGCTTCTATAGCTTAAATAGATTGGGTATATGAACTCTAACAATAAAAAGGATCCTTTCATTCCATAGCTTATAGCTCTTGAATTTTCCCCTTAAAACACGTGTTAATAGCATATAATAACACTTTGATTCGAATTAGGAGGGAATCCCCTTATTTAACTTAAATTTTTTTAATAACTTTTGTGAAATCCCTCTAATAATCCCAAATAAATATTTAAATTCCGTTGTTTTATGAAAAATCAATATATAAATCACATTAGGAACTATGATACATATGATTCCCTTTAACAATAACTCCAAGAAATTGCTTGATAACGTGAAATTGCTCGCAAAACTTGTAATAAAATACGTTCCTATACCTATTGCTGCGTAGTAGGCGTATTTTAAGAAATAATCCATTACAGGCCTATTAAATACATTTTTGTATACTAAATAAGGGGTAAGCCAGAAAGGAACAGTAATCACACTTACAAGGGTACCAAGAAATACACCCATTATCCCCAGATATTTAACTAGTACGATAGAAAAAGCTAGGTTGACAGCAGCTTGAAACAAAGGTGCATATCTATCCTCATGAAAAACACCCGCTGTAGTTTTCACAGTTGTTATGGAGTTCCTCATGCCTCTTTCATAAAAAATAATTACTAATACAAACAACACACTTTTACTCATAAGATACTCTGATCCAATCCATAAAGTGATAAAGGGCTCCATTATAATACATAATAATATAGAGAAGAATGAGTATAACCAAAAATTCAAAAGCATATAGACCTTATACACACTATAAACCTTCTCTATACTTTCTTTTGCTACTAAATTCCCTACACTATGGTATGTATTATTAAAAATTTGATAAGTAAAATTCCTACAAATGTCTATTAACATACTGTAGTTAGAATACAGTCCAACTGCTGCTACACTAATAAATGAAGATATGATAATGTTATCGGTACCTAATACTAAGTAATTTCCTATGTTTTGCAACACAATTGCTTTCACATTCTTAACAATTTTATCTTTAGTTTCAGCATCTAATACACCCGAAACTTTATCTTTTAAAAACGGGTACATCCTGTTGACTATGATTGCCAAAGCAATGCTAGTAGTAACTGTTATCATACTGTCGATAACTAAATATAAAATATAATTTTTTGTAAAGTGAAGTATTCCAATTTTGAGACAAGCAGATACAATTGAAGATATGGAATATATTCCTGTTACAATATAGCCCTTCTGAGAAACACTTAAAAACGAATTCTTATGCATGTACAGATAAGGAGCAACTGTATTGAATAAAAATATAAGGTAAATCCAATGAATATTTTCAACATTCGAATCTTTAATAAAGTATCCAAGAAACGGCATTAAGGACAAACCGAGTAACAAGACAATCAAGGCAATTACCATATATGCTTTCCGATACAATCTCATAAGTATGTTGATTTTTTCTTGATCATTTTCTGCGACCGGCTTATAAAGACTGTACATTATACTAGCACCTATTCCTGCCTCCGCTAACGAAAGCATAGAAAGTATATTAGTAAGAAATCCATTTATACCTAGATATTCAATGCCCAGATTATTGATAAATACGGTTCTTGAAATAAAGCTTAAAGATGTGACAATGATTTGATTTCCGATTCCAGCAGATATATTAATTAGGGAATTTTTTACTCTCATATTAAAACCTTCTTGATATAGATTTTTTACATGTAGCCAACAAGATAGCTGATATTAAAGTAAACGAATGAATCCCCAAATGCTCTGCAGCTTTCTTTACATTTAAATTAGACTTAACAAAATCATAATATAAATTATAATAGGATAATTTCCCTTTCAGGCCACACTTATAAAATTCAATTTGCTGATTTATGTAATATGCGGTACCTTTCGGACTTTTAGCAAATATATCCCTCATATTTTTTGTTAAACCATCTTCTAAATAATTACATATATATATTGTCTTATTAAACCATCTTATTTTATAACCTTCATAAGCCATCCGATTCCATACCGTAGCCTCTGTCATAAATTTTTCCCCTTCAAACTCATGAAACTTGTATTTCCTTAGTATATCGGTATAAAAGGCTTCAGCTTTATCTCCTGTTATATTGTATTTATTCCGTTCAAGTGAAGTTGCATCAACATATTCACCTTTAAACGTTGTTCCTAAAAAATCCTTACTGCTCCCTCCCCTATTACCAGAAACACCACAAAATAATTTTTTATCCTCCAAACTATTTTCCCATTCTACTATACTTTCTAATGCATCCTCCGTAACATGATCATCGGAATCTACGATAAAAAACATTTCTCCTTCAGCCAAATCAACACCCTTGTTAATTGCTCTATGTTTTCCTCCATTTTCAACTTTATAGTATCGTATGGAAAATGAATTTTCTTCTAATTTCCACACTTTAAATAATTCCTCTGTATTATCACTTGATCCATCATCAATGACTAACCATTCAAAATTTCTATACGTTTGCTCCTGTAATGATCTGTATAATTTCTCTATAATATATCCTCTGTTATACGTTGGGGTGAATACTGTTATTCTCATTTATAATCATCCTTTGTATGAACCTTGCTTACTTCTCATATAATCTATTACTTTCACCTTTTTATTTCATTTTCCCATAAAAAAAGCACCACAGATTTTACTCTACTGGCGGGAAATCATGTCTTACTTCATTCAACCAAAATTATTAACTTCCTAACATATCCATCTAATTTATAAAAACCTATCTTATACATTATTTATACTTAATTTTTATTTAAATATAAATTAATGCTCCTCATACAAAATCCTTGGGTAAAAGGCAGAATATTAAACAATGTAGAATATACTCCTATATCCTTTGTATCTCCTTGGGAAAATTCAACTGCTCCATCTTTTCTTGTAACTTGCATTAAATAATGCATAGCTCTCTCTACACTATCCATGCATTCACTTGAAATTTCATCTATCTTTGAAGCATTTAACATAAACCATCCAAGTGTAGCTGTAGCAGAAGAATCAGGCCTACTCTCATTTCTAGTTACAGTCCAATTCCAACTTCCATTATCTTGTTGAAAACTCATTGCAGTTTTCGCAAACCTTTTAACACTCTCCTCAAGTGATAATTTATATTTACTATCTTGGGGCAATTCATTCCAAGCATCTATAAGACCAATAGCAAACCAACCAAGACCTCTTCCCCATCCATATAATCCAAGAGGGACTTTATTCTCTATCTTGTAGACATGACATGGTAGCGAATGTTTATGTAACATTCCGTACTTTTCATACTCCCTAATTTGTTTCACTGCTAAATCTATACATTCTTCCTCGTTATATCTAGTACCATAACAAACTAAAAAGGGGCATATAAATCCTATAGTATCTACATATCTGTAGCTCTTCATAAACTTCCTATATTCTACTGTGCCGTCTTCACCTATATGATCTTTAATCATTTCCCATGTATAATCTAATGCCTTTTTATATTTGTTTATGTCGATATGATCCAACTTCATAATAGCGTAAGCGAGTATAGCTCCATCTATATGCTTAGGTTTTTCTAGCCATTGACCACTACTATCAAATTTTGAATTCAAAAATTTTTCAATCTCATATTTCATTTCCTTATCATCATTATGTCTTAAATACTCAGATAAACCTAATACTAATGATGCTTCTTGCCAATGTTGTATCGTACTTTTCGTATAATTTCCTTTCAGCATATCTAATACAACTAATCTTGTATTGTCTGTTACTTTTATTTTTGGTGTGTTTAGTAACCACTTAGACCCTTTTTTCGTTATAGTGTTATTCCATATGGATTTATCCTCATATCTCCCCATATGAATTCTCAGTACCCAATCTTTTATTACAGGTACTACATCTATGGTAATAATCATTAGAATAATAAAAACTACAATGCAACTCAAAATTTGAAATATCATCTTTATATTGCCCTTTCAATGTAAAAATAATTTAAATACTTATTTAACATATCCAACAGTACTACCTAATGCTTCTGACATTTTGGTACACATATCTAGCGTGATATTCTCACCTATTGTCCAGCTTTTATCATAACGATGTGCTGTCTCTAGATTTAATTTGTGCCTATTGATATAATCTTTTGTTTTCCCTATAATTTCCGCTGGATTTCCCCCAACAATGTACCCTTCTGGAACTGATTTTGTTACTACACTTCCCACAGCCACAATAGCATTTTTCCCTATTGTAATCCCAGGCATAATTAAGGCCCTTGCTCTTACAAATACATTGTCTTCTATTTTTATTTTCGCTATTTTTGTATAATCTAAATATCGTTTCGTACTGGCGTCATGTGCAAGGAGATATACTTGGGGGCAAATGTAACATTATCACCTATTTCTATTAGCCAACAATGAGCATAGTCAATTGTACTTCCAGCTAATCCACTACAATTTTTCCCTATCTTCATAACTCTTTGCACACACGCTTCTATTGTTAAATCTTCAAGGGATACAATTCCTAATTTCACCATTGAGGATTTTTTTACCCGACTTAACATAATGACCTCCAATGGATGTATTATTTAACTTATTTTTAAATGCTATATTTAACCATTTATTAAGTTATACAAATGATCCACTTCATCTTCTGTCCCCAATTCTTCTTTCTTGAGATTATCGATAAACTTACTTCTTAACTTTTCTTCTTTTATTAATAACTCAAGATGATTTGCCACTGACATAGGGGTCATCTCTGCAATTACTCCATTGATATTATTTCTTATATGATTATTAGCTGTCTCAAAATTAGTAATTAATATTGGCTTTGCCAGTATTTTTGCCTCATCTATAGAAATAGATTTACCTTCATATCTAGATGTTTGCATATATATATCTGCTTGTTTTATGTATGGATATGGATTTTCTTTTACACCTAATAATTTTACTCTTTTCTCCAGTTTTTCTTCCTTTATAATTCTTTTAAGTTCTTCTCTTACGTTGCCTTCTCCAATCAAATACCATGTAAGGTCGTACCCTTTTTTTATGAGTATATTAAATGCTTCTAAAGAGATATCTAATCCCTTTTCTTTAGCCAATCTTCCTACCGAAATTAATGATATACTTCTATCGTTCTCTTCTTTAAAATCAACTTTCTCTAATGACATTTTCCTTATCATTCTGGAAGAAACTATATTATGTATACACCCAATTTTTTTTTCATGTTCAGGAAAATTCTCTTTTAAAATATTTACTAGCTCTTCTGATACAGTCACTATATGATCCAGTTTACCAAAATAAAATTTTTCTTTGCTATAATCAATCCCTAATTTGTTATAATCCGTGTGTATCCATCCAATCTTTTTTTTTGCTTTTACCTTGTCTACACAGAAATATATAGGGTTTTTTTCCTGGAATCCTATAGCTACATCGTATTCCTCATTGATTTTACCTATCGAGTTTGACATATATTTCCATATTTTTTGTTCAATTATAGCCCCATTTGTTTCTGTCTTAGCCAGATAACCTAATACCCCTCTAGAAAATATCGTTTTAAAATCTCCTATTTTTATTAATTCTGTAAAAGACTTTTTTATGGGCATATCAAAATATTTATATTTTATCGGTTCTGGTAATACAGTGACTTCTTTTGGTAACTTATTTATAAATATTCCTTCATGCTTAAATAAAAATAAATCTACTTTGTATTTAGAATAATCTATAACTTCCAATAAAGAAATTAGGGCTTTTTCAGCCCCACCACAATTTAGATTATTCATTATAAATAATATATTTTTTTTCATGAACTTCACCCATTATAGAATTTCATATAACTTATATATTTCTTCTTCCGTTCCTAATTTCTCTTTCGAAAGGTTACTTACTAATGTTTTCTTTAGTTTTATATCTTTTATAAGTCTCTCAATTCCTTCTGCAATAGCCTCTGGTTTCATGTCTACAATTAATCCATTTATCTCGTTGTCAATTTGATCTTTCGCAGTACTAAAATCAGTAACAAGTATAGGCTTATTCAATATTTTTGCCTCATCAATTGCTATAGATTTCCCTTCAAATTTAGATGTCTGTGCATAAATATCTGCTTGTTTTATATACGGGTAAGGATTAGATTTTAACCCTAACAATTTGAAATTATTTTCTAATTTATTTGCTTTTATCAAATTAGTCAGTTGTTCTCTTTCTTCCCCCTCACCTATAATATTCCACTTTATTTTGTATCCTTTATCTATTAATTTCTTACAGGATTCTATAGCCATTTCAAAGCCTTTTTGATAGTGCAACCTACCTATCGAAAGGATAATAATTTCATTATCTTGCTTAACATAAACATCCTTATTTTCTTGATTAGCCATTTTATGTATCATTGTCGGTGATACAATATTGTAAATAACACTTATTTCATCTTTTTGATTAGGAAATCTATTTTTTAGAATGTTGGCACACTCTTCCGATACTGTAACTATATTGTTTAGCTTTTTGAAGTACAAAACATCAAAGTTCGAATCCATTCCTAATTTATTATAATCAATGTGTACCCATCCTATTTTTTTATGTGCTTTCACCTTATCTACACAAAAATATGTAGCGGTTTTTTCTAAGAACCCTATAGTAGCATCATACTGTTTCTCAATTTCATTTAAAGACTTAGCAATATATTTCCAGCTGCATTGTTCCTTTATCGATGTATTTTTTCCTATTCTATTCTTCATAGTGAACATACATCTATTATATGCTAGTGATATTTCTCCTTTTAATAAAAATGCTTTGACCGATTTAAACAAAGGTAAAGTAAACGTCTTATATGCTTCTGGTATAGGCAAAATTTGTACATCTTTTGGTACAAATTCCATAAATATACCTTCATGGTTAAACAAAAATAAATCCACATTATATAACTGATAATCTATTTGGGATAGTAAATTTACCAGACTTTTTTCTCCACCACCAGCAGATAGACTAGGCATAACAAATAATAAATTTTTTTTCATAATATAACCTCGATTTACTTAGCTAATTCTTGTAAGTATTCTACCGCTTTATATGACATTCTTTTAATATTAGGCATAGTTTGCTCTAGTTTTCGTTTTAATTGATCTTCTTCTCTTACCATCTCATCGAATTTAGCTTTTAATTTATTACTATTAGATATTTCTTCTATATTTAAGACTAATTTCTCTTCTCCAAATAAGTCTTTAGCTATTCCCTTCGATTTTATACTGTATCCCAATACCATAGTTGGAACACAGTTTGAGTAAGCCGCTATCGTGGCATGTGTTCTAGCTCCTATAAAGAATCGCATCCTAGCTATATAGCCTTTATATTGTATTGCATTTAAATTGTTTGGTAATATAATTACCCTACCTGTATTTTTAAATTCCTCATAATATGTATGCAGAACCTCATAATCATTATTCCCATCCTGCATAACATGCGGTGTGAGGGCAATTGTTGAATCTGTAGTATCTAGTATATGATTAATTAAATCTCTTACCGCAACTTGTGAATCCTTATTTCTATTCCATACAAGTGGACTAAAATTAAGACCTATTGTATTTTCCTCTTGCCATCCTTTAGGTAATTCCAACTCTTCTTTCTCCATGGTAAATGCAGGATCTGCACACAATTTAACATTATTCAGTCCCTTGTTTTTCAACATATTATAGGTAAGAGTTTCACGAGCTAATATTAAATCAAACTGTTTTAAGTCACCTAACTTTCTCTCCGACATATCCTCTTCACCTATAGAACATCCCCATAACACTAACTTCTTTCCTGCTGCTTTTACTTTTTTATCTATTTCATACAATGCAGGCTGCTCCCCGTAACAATAATTATCTCCGCCTATAGATAAGCATACATCCATATTCTTTATATGTTTAATTATATTATCTTCCATTTTAGCTATTGCATAAGATTCATCATTAAACATTTTTACTTTAAGTAAAGCCATCCACCAATCATATGAGTACTTTGCTATACTCTTAGTAGAACCATCATATATTCCATCTAACTTTGTTATAATCCTATCTGTTTCAGGCTTACTTGATATCAAATATATCTTTGCTTCATCTACCTCTTCTTTTATGATATTAGTAGAGGAACGAACAATAGCCTCACACCCTCTATTCAGACTTCCGCCATGGGCAAACATCATGATTTTCATACTTAAACTCCCTCACTATTATTTATTTCTAAATCTACTGTAGGCTGTGACGCAATATAACCCAACCGTTGATTGTCTCTTTATTAAATTTATTATTAGCCGCTCATATCTTCCTAGCTTGCTATAAATTTCACTATAATATATAGGTAGTGCCTCTCTCACATGTTTATTTCGTATCATACTTTTTACGTATTTATACCGCTTACTGAAACTTACATCTTTAGACGGTGTAAAATAAACGTGTATATAGGACATTACACTATTAATAAACTTTATTGATTTTAATTGATCTATTTTTACTTTATTAAATTTATCAGTATATATTTTAGGCAATTCCATAGTATATACTTCTACAGCCCTCTGAAAGTAATCTCTTTTCGATATATTTCTAGTAGCACTACCAGCTACTTCCCTATAATGATAACCTGCATAATTGATATATTTCATACGGGTTGCAACACTAAAGAATTCAACGTTAAACATTCCATCTTCCCCCAATGCAATTCCATTTGGAAATTTAACGTCATTTTCCTTGATTACATTATTTCGATAAATCTTATTTACAACGGTATTCAAGTTATCTGCCTTCAGAAAATAAGGTAATAATTCTCGATCTATATAATCCCTTTTGAGAACAGTATCTATAGGAAATGGATATTTTGTAGTTACCTTATGCCCTTCTGTTTCACTCTCGAAATTTGATATAACTACATCACAATTACTTTCTTTTACCGAATTATATAACACCCTATACATATCTCTTTTTACAGAATCATCAGCATCAACAAATCCAACATATTCCCCAACCGCTAAATGTAAGCCCCTATTTCTAGCAACACTTACACCTTGATTTCTTTGATTGATAAGTATAATCCGGTCATCTAATTCCTTATACTTCTCAATTATTTCTCTGCTGTTATCTGTTGAACCATCATTAATAAATATAAACTCACACTCTTGAAGTGTTTGATTTAAAAGTGACTCTATGCACTGAGTGATATATTTTTCTACGTTATAAACTGGTATTATTACACTTACTTTTTGGCTCATGCCTAATCACACCTTTATGGGAAATCTCTTACGCCACTATCATAAATACACCTCTATTATTATCCCCTATACTTGATGTATGAATTGGTTAGGCGCTTATAAAGTGGAACTTTAATCATTGAGGATTTTCTTCATCCCCCAATGATTATTAGTTGAACCAATCGGGTTTTTACGGGCCGTTGATCTCCCACCTAACTTCTTTGTTTTTGCCGAATTTTGAGGTGGGGGTCTTACTGCCCGTTAATGCGGGATAATTTTATATAACTTATTTAATTCAGCGTTATTACTATAATCTCGATCTCGCAAATTATTGATTAATGTTTTCCTTAGCTCATCATCTCTATATAAATTTTCGATACCTTCGACTAACCCCTCTACACTTGAATCACATATAACGCCTTCAATTCCATCATCCAATTGACTGGCCGCAGTAGGATAATTAGTTATCAATATAGGCTTTTCAAGGATTTTAGCTTCCGTAACCGTAACTGCCTTTCCCTCATATCTGGACGGTTGAACGTATAAATCACATAACTTCATATACGGATATGGATTAGTTTGTTTGCCTAATAGTATAAAACTGTCTTCTAACTGTTGTTCCATTATCAGTTCTTTAAGGATAGATTCATCCGATCCGTATCCTATCACATACCATTTTATATTGTTTAATCCTTTATTATGTAATGCTTTAAGAGCTTGTATAGCAACATCAAACCCTTTCGCATATGACAACCTTCCAACCGATAAAATATTAAAGGTATCGTTATTTTTTTTATTAAAATTCACAGTGCTTTCAGCCATATTTCGAATAAATTGGGGTGAAGTAATATTTTCTATTTGTACAATTTTATTTTTTAGCGATGGATATACAGTTAAAAACGTCTTTGTACATTCGTCTGATATAGATGCTATGTAATCAAATTTATTCCACATAGAAAAATCAATTTTATTATCAATTTCTAGTGTGCTATAATCTGTATGAATCCAAGCAACCTTCCTATCAGCGCTGACATTATCAGCTAAAACATCGTGTGGCCATGCGTAACTAATCGCAACGTCATATTTTTTTTTCTGTTTAGGCAAAAAATATGCTGCATATTTTGACACAAGTTGCATCTGAATATATCCCGAACCTTCCTTTAACTGTCTCTTTTTTGATATTCTGCCTGCCATATACTTACTGATTATTCTTGTGATTACTGCCCCAAAATATCCTCCACGTATACATTGCACAATTGACTTCCTAAAGACGGTATATCCACCTATCTGTGGTAGTACGTTAACTTTATTAGGTACTAGATTTAAGAACTCTCCGCTATGATTAAAAATCAATAAATCTATGTTGTATGTATCATAGTCGAAGCTTTCCAACATATTAATTAGACTTCTCTCTATTCCACCTATCTCCATATCATAGATAGAGATTAAAACATTTTTTTTCATACGCTTCCTCACATTCATGTTTTGTTTTGATGTAAGTAAATGAAAGCAATCGTAGTATGTGAATTCATATGGAATAAACTTTTCATTAGCTGCTTAAACTAGTGCGATCAATACAGATATTCTCTCTTTTATTCACAAATAGCGTATTAGAAGGAATACGCCCTTTTACAACGCTTCCGGCAGCTATTACGGTATTATCGCCTATAACAGTATCCTTCAATATAACTACATTAGAACCAATCCAAACATTCTTCCCTATCTTTACTTCACCTTTTACCAGATGACCATCTGTAGGGTCTTTATAATTATGATCGTGGTCATTAATGCACACATTGGGTCCTATCTTTGTACCTCTTCCAATCGATATTCTATTTACACAGTTGATATTACAGTTATCATTAATAAACACTTTTTCTTCTATATCTAATACTCCGTCAAAATCCAGTCTCATGCTGGCATTCTTTCTTACAAATACAAACTTTCCAATATTAACTTTTGAACGCTTATTAAAGATCTCAATCTTGCTATTTGCTTGGAGAAAAAAGATTGAACACTTTATATTACGAAAATATATTACCTTATAGAAGGCACCTCTTAATGCACCAATTACATGTGAAATATTCATTAGTACAGTAAAGTACAGCCCTCTATTACGGCTTTCTGCAACTATTGTTTGAATAATTTTCTTGAATACATTAATCATGTGTATTCTCCTTAAAACCTTTTTTTCCTATTATGTACTTTCTTAGCCTAGCAATATTATTTCCACCTATTATTTTCGCTAAGATCAATTTTATATTACCCTTGATTCTTACTTTGGGCGGCAACCAACTTTTATAAAAATGATGCATTGCATATGTATTTTCAGTTATAAATTTTCTGCAATTGATATAATCATATGGAGAAAAATAAGTTTGTGGATAAAAGGCCCCCATACCGCTTATTTCTTGATATTCTCCATTTAATTTTAACCCTGCATTTTTTAGTATATTCGTTACAATAGCCACATTGGTTAATTCATCATGTTTTCCATCTTCTTTGATGAACTCTTTCCCTTCATATGAATCCAAAAATGTTTTAATTAACTTATTTCCTTTCATAGCCCCTATAGTACTTGTAGCTATATAATTTTCTTGTTCAAATCCCCAAAATGAATCATGATGAAGCATATTATCAAAAGGTTTAAATACCTCTACATCAGTATCTAAATAAATACCTCCAAACTTATAAAGAACATATACTCTTACATAATCACTTACAAATGCAAATTTTTTCGCATCATAGGCTTCTTTGACATATAGGTTACATTCTATGTCAAAATTTTTTTCATTCCACTCAATAATTTCATATTCTGGGAGGTTCCTCTTCCAGCTATCTATGCATTTTTGTACGATCTCAGGTTTCTCTCCACCACCAAACCAACAATAATGTATGATTGATGGAATTTTCCTCACGTTCTCCAATTGATACACTCTCCCCGATATGCTTAAATTTATACTTAAAAGTAGGGGTTACTTAAAAATCTATAAAGATATATATTTACTTGTATAAATGATACCTAAACTTATTACATTCTCATAAAAATAATAAATGAGATAACATAATAAAAGGCCGTAATATACAAACTTCCTATCCTTTTTAGAAAATAATACAACAATCCATGAAATTAAAATTAATTGATATAAACTGAAATAAATGGTAAATCTTGCAAATATCCAATTTTGCGTTGAAATAATCATAAACACTAAACCAATTAAAGACATGTTTACAATGTAATCACTTTTCGGAAAGACTTCTCTTAATTTTTCTCTGCCAAGATATGCAATAACTATTGGCACAGCACTAACTGCAACACGTAATACATTTGCTCCTCCCTCTGCAAAGTTCTTATAGTGTCCATACTGAGTTGATTCTAATGCCGAAAACAAAGCGGATGAGAATTGGTTAAAACCAATTACTATAATGACCGAAAAGAACAGCAATACATACGTATCCCAAGCCCAAGCCTTTCTCCTAACCAAAAAATAAATTGGGATTAAGATAAGCGCTGACTTATGAATCATAGCTGCTAAAAGTACAATTAAAATATATTTTTTCCAATTTCCATTAAAAATATATTTCGTGGCCAGAAAGACAATGGATGCTGCTAAAAATTGTCTGATTCCATTCATGGATACCAAATACATTCCACCTGTAATATATACAAATAAAGCTAATTCAAACATTCGGGAGTATTTATAAAGAGTTATTACAATTAATACATTTGTTACTAAAGCGACAAAAAATATCATGATCTGCGGATCTTTTGAGAAATGTTGCAGAAACATCTGTAAAATATCAAATCCAAAATCCCCTGAAAAATCAATATTGCTCCAACTGAATTCATTGTGGGCATAGGAATACATGTAAAAATAAGTATCACCAATATTATTTCTAAGTCCCGATACAATAACAAGAGATGCCATTGCCAAGAAACTAAGCATCTTATTTGGTTGAACCGGAACGATCCCGTTGCTCATGCTCTTTGCAGAATACCTTGCAAAAAAAGATAAAATGTAAACTACAAAAAGGTTTATCCATAATATAGTCATTCCATAACTCCTTCCACACAGCAAACAAGCAAGTAACTTAGACAAGCAAAGACACTGAAAAAATAGATATATTTATACATAAATATATCAACAGATTCATCAGCCAATGATTGCAACCTTAAACAGCAATTACCCGCACGTCTTTACCTTCTTAATGACGCTTCGAAATGGTTTTATTACTCGTATTCTGTATATAAAGATAGAGAAGAATCCCGAAAGGTATCGCCAAGAGAGTCGTGCCCTTACATGGTGATTCTTTAAGAAAAGCATAATTTCTAATCATTAGATTACTCGATACATAATGTATGGATTCTCGAAATCTCTCCTTAAAAGAAGGAGCATACTTCATAGCAACCTTCCTAAAGAATAAAAACCCACGCGGATTTTTCTTATATTGTTTAATCATGTTCATGCTTGAACCATCATCTAAATATTCCACATGGCATAAGACTTCGTTCATAATAAGTAAAGGACATTGTTGATCAATTAAAATATACTTATAACTGAGCGGACAGTACTTTTCTCCTGAAAATATAGGATATGGCAAAGATTTTTTTGTCAATTCCGAACGATAAACTAGTTTCTTATCGCCTCTAACCCCATGAAGACCATACAAACCTGATAGTGTGGAAGCCTGAATATTAGATGGCATTTTTGTTCCAATGATCTCCCCATTCTGTTTCGCATCCAAACCGACTATTCCAGCAAACTTCTTACTTCCATGTGTCTTCCAAAATGAAGCAATCTTTTCAACTGCATCTTCAGCCATATAATCATCCGAGTCTATACAAACATTTAGCTCTGTATCAATTAATTCATAAGCGGTATTGTGTGCTCCGTGCATACCTTGATTTTCTTGGTAATGATAACGAATGGGAACGACATCTTCTGCAATCCAAGTATCTATAAGTTCCTTTGTGTTATCAGTAGAGCCATCATCAATAATTAACCAAATAAAATCTTTACATTTTTGTCTCTTTAAACTTTCGTAACATAAATGAAGGGTATATGCACGATTATATGTAGGCGTAAAAATGGTTAAGAGTTGTGTCATTGCAAGCCCTCCTGCATCAAATTTTTATTATTTATAGGCATGTGCATAATAGTAATCTGTCAGCCAATTTGCCATAGTAGCCGTATCATAGCCCTTATTTTGCATGACATTTGTTGTATCCTCATGCTCTAATGATGAGGAAAGAATTGAATCTGCCCATAATTCCGTTGAACTCTTTAAGCTCATGAATTTCATTCGACCAGTCAAGTTAGATTCACTAGTAATTGCATCAGACACCACACAATTTAAACCAGCAGCCTGTGCTTCCACTAGTACAACTGGCAAGCCTTCAAAAAGCGATGGAAATAGAAAAACATCAAATCCTTGCATCAATTGCGGGATATCAGTTCTAGTTCCTAGAAATCTGACTTTAGAAGACAATCCTAAGTCAGCGACTTTTTTTTCAATGCTTGCACGTAGAGTACCCTCTCCTATGAGAACCAGTATGGATTCCGGGTTCTTTTTATGTACAGCATGGAAAATATCTATTAAAAATTCATGATTTTTTTGCTTATTGAATCTTCCTACATGCCCGATAACTAACGTATTATCGTTTGCTCCAATTTCTTCTCTTACCTTATTTCTGTTACTTTCGTTATATTTAAATTCTGCAGCATTCACTGCGTTATTTAGAACTTTTACTTCATTAGAGTTTGCTCTTTTCTTCCCAAACAACCATTCCCCTGCTTTTTTTGAACATGCAAAATATGCAGTCGGATTTTCTTTCATTGTGAATCGTGCATATAATCGAAAAGGAAGTTTTATGTCGATACCTAAATCACTCAAATGACTGTGAGCAATACGGCACGGAACACCTGCATTTTTTGCTGCTCTTAATACAAAACTACTGTTCTCATTGATATGGGAATGCACTACTTTATACTCAGGATTAGTAGCAAAGAACTCATTGAGCAATTTAAAGTAACGTCGATAATTTCCAGGACGTATCTGTGGCATTCGATAAATTTTTCCACCAAGCTCCTCAATTTCATCATCATAATGTCCCTTATCTGTTCTATGTACCATAAAATCAAATTGAATCTTACTGCGATCTATTCTTCGATAATAATTCATCAACATAGTTTCAAGCCCGCCACGATTCATGACGGTAACTACTTGAAGTATACGAATAGGTTTCAAGAGTACCACCCCTATCTAATCATCTTTCTGAGTGAATCTATTGCCACTAACATGAAATAATATCCTGCAGTAAATCTGTATTTTACACAAAAGTAAAACGCCTTCCAAACAATCGGAAAGTAATTCATTTCTAATTGTTTAAAAGAACGTTTTATACGATTATCATTCAGTATTTTACTTAATATATTAAATTTCGTTAATGGAGATACACGATTACTTTTACTGATTGTATTCAGACCAAGTCCGAGCGTATTAAGACAAATACGATTATTTAAAGCTAATTGGAAATTCCCTGATAGCCCCTTATCTTTTAAAAATCTCTCGATGATGTCATACAGGTTAAACCATTGGTTCATCAATTCCGATTTGTAATTAGATGTCACCGAAGCCGCATTTGTTTTCCAATAATGATAAAATGGCTCGTTTAAGAAAACAAAATGATCTATATAATAAAACACCTGTATATTAAATAATGAATCTTCATTTGTACCAATATAACTCAAATCCACAAACTGAATAGCATTTTCTTTAATAACCGCAGAACGATAAAGCTTTGACCAAACAGTGCCCCACGCATCTAAGAATTCTGGATTTCCCATTTCTTCATTTATAGGACCGATTAAACGTCTCATTACATTTGCTTTAATTTCTTCGCCTTCATAACAAATTTTTTCAGGAAGATCAAATTTCTTCTCTTTTGAATGACTTCCAAATTCACGAGTATATGTGCACATAGCAACGTCTGCTTTACCTTGAACTGCTTCCTTATACAAGGTTTCATACATTTCCACGTCTATCCAATCATCCGGATCAACAAACCCAATATATTCCCCGCTCGCAGTTTGTATACCTGCATTTCTTGCTGAAGAAACACCACCATTTTCTTTTTCAATCACTATAATCCTTTTATCTTTCTTTGCATACTCATTAAGTATATTTGCACTCTTATCTGTTGAGCCATCGTTTACCACGATGATTTCGATATCTTCAAGTGTTTGTGATATTAAGCTGTTTAAACATCTTCCTAATAAATTTTCAACATTATAGACAGGAACTATTATACTTACTTTCGGCTTCATCCGTTTCCTCCAGAATATATTTCCCATAAATAGAACTCAATTCCGATTTAACTTGAATAATCGAATATTTATGTACTTTCCGCTTACTTTCAATACCCATTTTTACAAGTAATTCCTTTGACTTGCTCATCTCTACTACTTTTAAAGCAAACACTTGAGCATCTTGATTGGAAATGATATGACCATTTACTTCATCTTCTACAAGCTCCAAATGTCCCCTATTCTCACTTGCAATTATTGGCAACCCACAAGCCATTGCCTCCATAATATTAACCGGTAAACCTTCGCGAAGACTCGATGCAACCGCAATATCGCAGGCTGGCAAAAATTTCGGGATATCATTTCGATAACCAAGAAAGTCCACCATTTCATATACGCCAATTTGTTTGGCCAAGTCCTTACAATCCTCTAGTAAGGGACCGTTTCCAGCTAATAGGAGCTTTGCGTTTGGGACAATATCTTTTATTAAAGCCAATGACCGAATCAAAAATTGTTGATTTTTATTTTTATTAAACTCAGCCGCATAGAACATTAAGAAATCATTAGGTTTATATCCCATCTCACTCCTTATACAAAGCTTTTGAATCTCATCAACTGGTTTAAAGTATTCTGTATCTACTCCCACTCCGTGAACCTGTTCAATTTTAACTGCTTTGAAACGCCGCTGAACAGCCAGATTATAATCCTCTTGATTTATTGTTATCAGGCAGTCTGTGTAATTTGCCATTATTTTTTCAATGGGATAATATAATAACCAATTTATAAGCGGGGCACCTTTACAAAAATGGAACCCGTGAGCAGTATATAAAACCTTCGTGCCATATTTCCTAGCATTTCTTGCCGCTAAACGTGTAATCACGCCCCCCATTGGTGTATGGCAATGAATAATTTTGTATCCATTTTCATCAATAATAGCTTTCAATTCTTTATAGGCCTTAATATTTTTGAACTGCAAAGGTGATCTTTGGATAGAAATTTCATACTTCTTATCCACGTAGGGAAGTTCCATGTTGCCAGCAGCAGCAACATGAACTTCCCACCCTTGTTCTTTAAACCATTTCATATACGGCAAGTGAAAAGCTTTAAAATGAAAATCAACTGTTGCACAGAATAATACTTTATTTCTCACATATATCACCCTACACTCGTTATAATCTGTCTAACCAACTTGCACATACTTCATTTTTTTAAATAATAAAATACGTATCTACGCACACGTACTCAAATTGACATTCATACTATATTTTGCAGAACTATACGACTATTTGCCAATTTCAATAGCTCTTCTCTTAATTCTGATTTTTCAATATTATGATATGTTTGAATAATTTCTTCAATTTCTTTTATGTAAAGATCAGACCTTTTACCTATATAAATTTTAGGATGAATTTGTTGCTCATGTACTTCCTCTTTTTTCAACAATTCTTCAAAAAGCTTCTCTCCAGGTCTCATTCCAGTGAACTTTATTTGTATCTCATCTAATGAATGTCCTGATAATGTAATTAAGTTTTTCGCAAGATCCACTATTTTGACAGGATCACCCATATCCAAAATGAATATCTCCCCACCTTTAGCTAATGCCCCGGCTTGTATTACAAGTTTAGATGCCTCTGGAATTGTCATAAAGTAACGAATCATTTTTGGATCAGTGACAGTCACTGGTCCTCCTTGCTTAATTTGCTTTTTGAACAGTGGTATAACACTACCACGGCTCCCCAATACATTTCCAAATCGTACAGCCACAAATTTCGTACTACTTGTTTTATCTAAGTTTTGGATTACCATTTCAGCAAGCCTTTTTGTCGCTCCCATTACACTCGTAGGATTCACAGCTTTATCTGTAGAAATCATTACAAACGTCTCAACGCCATGCCAACTTGCTGCTTTTGCTACGTTTGTTGTCCCGATCAAATTATTTTTTACCGCTTCTTCAGGATTACGTTCCATTAAGGGTACATGCTTATGTGCAGCAGCGTGATAAACAACTTGAGGATGATATTGACTCATGACTGACATCATTTTCATATCATCCTGTACATCAGCAATTTCTGTAGTAAAGATAATATCGGTGTCACTGTATAGCTCTTTTAATTCCATTTCAATAGAATAGATACTATTTTCCCCATGGCCTAATAAAACCAATTGTTTTGGATTAAATTTTGCGATTTGACGACAAATTTCAGATCCAATTGAACCACCGGCACCAGTTACCAAAATAACTTTATCAGTAATGAAACCTGAAATACTTTCAATATCTAATTCAACAGGTTCACGCCCTAATAAATCTTCTACCTGAACATCACGAAATTCATTTACTGAAACCTTCCCAGTCATTAAATCCTCTAACCTTGGGAGAATTTGTGTTTTTATTTTTGTCTTGGAACATTCTTGGAAAATCGTATTTAATGCTTTCTTGCTAAGCGACGGAATTGCTATTATGATATTATCAATATCTAATTGCTGAACAGCAGATTCAATATGTTTAACCCCTCCGATTACTGGTACCCCAAGAATATCCAATCCATGTTTCTTTATATTGTCATCGATGAAGGCAACAGGCAGTAATTCTGTTTCATTATTATTCAAAAGCTGTCGTACAACCATTGCTCCCGCAGAACCTGCCCCAATAATCATTGTTCTTTTTTTGTCGTCACCCTTTTTAATATATGCATCTCTAAATATTCGCCATAGAAAGCGTGATCCTCCAATCAGTAAAACATGAATCATCCACGTTACAACAAGCAGACGGAAATAAATATCATGGAGCAATATCTGTTGTACTACTGCTGTTGTGATAACAGAAAGTGTAACTGCTTTCAAAACAATGAATAGTTCGCCTATACTTGCATACTCCCATGCTTTTTTATATAACTTATAAATAAAAGAAAAAACATGATGGCTAAGAAGCAAGGTCAGTGCACTTACTACAATAGGCAATGTTATGACATGGAAATCAGCACTTACTAAAAAGCGACTAAAGAAAATCGTGGTTAATACAATTAAGGAATCTATTAAAATTAATAGAAACAACCTTTGATGATACGTCATAATAAGCCCCTCTCTCAATTTTTTGCAACTGATATTTTTATTTATATATACCCAACTAAAGATTTAATGAAGGAAATAAATGAATAACTAATACAAAGTTCCTGTCTACAAGATCCTTCAAAAAGACTTTCTAGACAGAAACTTCAAATAAATACGGGCATTTAACCCTCCCTCACATCACGCTCTTGACGACTAACGTCTAAGGTCTTTTAACCCACAGCATAATCGAGTGCCTCCATTGATAGCGGTAAGGAGACATCACCGTACCCTATACTTTTTTTTATAGGTGACCTTTCATTCTCTACCGAAGAATGTCCTTCCTCCTTACCCCATGGACTAAAAAGTACTGTACGAGCATCTCCCGCATAACTGATTTGAATAAATCTCTTATACCTTTTTATTCAAAATAGCTCCTAGAAACCTACTGTTGCTTAAACCTAACACTCTTTCTGCTTCAACTACTGCTTCACTAGCAGTTTTATTGCAATTTAATACCAACAATACACCATCACACTGACTAGCTAGTATACTCGTGTCTGTTACTTCCAGAAGAGGTGAAGAATCAAATAAAATAACGTCATATTGTTCGATTACTTTGTTAATTAAATCTTGCATGGATGGTAAGCTAAGCAGCTCAGCCGGATTATTAACTTCAGAACCACTTGTTAAAACATGCACATTTTTGATTTTCGTCTGAATTACCGCCTTCTCTAGCGTTGCTTTCCCCTCTAGAACATTTGTTAATCCCGATCTATTTTCTATTCCAAAAATTTTATGTAATTCTGAAGTTCTTAAATCCGCATCAATGACTAAGACCTTTTCATCCTGCTGGGCCATAGAAACCGCCAAATTTGCCACAGTAATGGTTTTCCCTTCCCCATATCCAGGAGAAGTAATTATTATAGTTCTTTTTTTATCTGCTTCAGATACAAACTGAAGATTAGTACGAATTGTTCGATATTCCTCAGCAACCTTCGAATTCGGAGCTGTATGCGCAATCAAATTACTATTATCAAGAGGACGACTTTGTTTTTTATTAAGAATCAAATGTTTTTCCTCCTACCATTACACTTTCTTTCTTACTGTTTTGATCTACTATGTTATTTTTTTTCATTTGGGAAACACTTCCCAAAATAGGGATCGGTAGTAACTTCTCAATATCACGTTCGGATTTAATTGTTTCATCAAGGGAATCTAATAAGAAAACGATCCCTATACTCAATATAAATGCGACAGCCATGGCCAGCTCTATCGTACCTGCATGATTTAAATTTATTGGTGAAGGGTTTCCTTTTTCGTTCGCTTCTGTTAAGACACGAACACCTCCAAAATTCATAACAGATTTTACTTCTTCTTTATAAACATTTGCTGTAACATTAGCAATTTGAGCAGCCTGTACTGGATTAGTATCTACAGCTGTTATAGTGATAACCTGCGATTCTTCTACCTTTCCAACATTTATCTGCCCGCTTAATGCGCCTGCTGATTTTTTCAAATTTAGTTGCTGAACTACTTTTTCTAAAACAACAGGTTCTTTAATCATCACTTTAAGTGTACTCATTGTTTCAGCATTTGCCGGAATAAGGATCCTTGCGGAAGACGAATATAAAGGCGTTTTCATAAAAAAACTGTATATCCCACCAACGAATCCGGCCAATAGTGTGATTACTGCGATAATCCAAAATCTTCTTTTTATAACATTAAACAAACTTTTTAAATTTATTTCCTTCTCCATACTTCCCCTCCACTATTATTTAATTAAAAATGAAGTTAAATATATATTGAACAACATCATTTATTTTACATCTGAATATATTTACAAATCGCCATCCAAATATACATATTTTCAATTATTTAAAAATGTACAAAATCACTTCTAATTTTTATTACAATGACTGACCCTAAAGCATGAATAACTCCTCAAAAATTCCTTCGTATTGTTACATTATTTCATGTCACAATACGAAGGAATTAGTGTTAGTATCATCCACATAGAACATTGCACAGTCTTTTAAACAAATCCTTACTCTATAAGGTTTTAACAATATACCTATGTATATTTACTTTTCATAGTCAGGGAAAATGAATCAAAATTGTACATATTTATCCCAGCGTTAACACGTATATTTAAATTAATATTTATATATATTCAATGTAATTTAATGCAAGATAAGAAAATTGAACTTTTTAAGTATAGATTTAATTAATAAAAACAAACGTTTTGTTTTGTTAATCATAATATACTCATGTATTATTCATTTTAGTTCTTGATAATACCCTCGTCAATATAAATTTATACGTCCACTTCACTCTCTCCCCAGAATATTACATTCAATTATCTTCATATAAATTCACACACAATCTCATAAATAATTGTTTCAAGGAAGTAAAGATCATATAGTCATATGCATATTACCCAATTAAAAATTAGTTACAAACCTTTTCGTTTTCTACTAACTTCTTCATATGATCTAATAGCTCTTTCTTTAGCTCTTCATGTTGCAGTGCCATTTCAATAGTTGTTTGAATGAAACCAAGCTTTTCTCCAACATCATAGCGTTTTCCTTCAAAATCATATGCGAATACACGTTGAATTTCATTTAAACGTTGAATCGCATCTGTTAATTGAATTTCTCCACCAGCTCCTGTTTGTTGATCTTCTAAGAACGTAAAGATTTCTGGTGTTAACACATAACGTCCCATAATTGCTAAATTAGATGGCGCTGTTCCTTTAGCAGGTTTTTCAACAAACTTACTCACTTGATAACTTCTATCCTTTTGCTCTAACGGATCAATAATACCATAGCGATGTGTTTCATTCTCTGGAACAGCTTGAACACCAATTACTGATGATTGTGTATTCTCATATTGATTCATTAATTGGCGTAAACACGGCGTATCCGCTTGAACAATATCATCACCAAGTAGTACCGCAAACGGCTCATTTCCAATAAATTTACGAGCACACCAAACAGCATGCCCTAGACCTTTCGGCTCTTTTTGGCGGATATAATGAATATTGATTTTTGAAGACTCTTGTACTTTTTCAAGAATTTCATATTTCCCTTTTGAAAGTAAGTTTTGTTCTAACTCAAAAGAATGATCGAAATGGTCTTCAATTGCACGTTTTCCTTTTCCCGTTACAATAATGATATCTTCAATGCCAGACTCAATTGCCTCTTCCACAATATATTGAATTGTTGGTTTATCAACAATCGGTAACATTTCTTTCGGCATTGCTTTCGTTACTGGTAAGAATCGAGTTCCTAATCCTGCAGCTGGAATAATAGCTTTTCTTATTTTTTTCAATGGTAATCCTCCTAGTAATATATAAAACTTTATATTTATTTAATGATTAATAAATAAAACACCAACTATATCTTTATAACAAAATGAATACATTTATCTTATTTTAAAACGTCTGAAATCATTATTTGATCAATCGTTGGACCATTAGAAGTAAACTTAAAATCAAACTTATTAGATCGATATATTAATAATGAGTTATCCTCATCTTTTAATTGTGCATCACCTAATTGTTCTATTAGTTTAGATGTCAATATGGTTGCATTCTTAAGGTTGATCTGCTTCACAATTGATTGATTATTATATAAAATATCAACATTTTTATATTGCGTTAATGTCCCTTCTGGCAATGTTTGTTGATCCTGAGGAATACCTAACACACCAGTTACAACCTCTCTACTCTTACCCAAAAAAGTAAGGGATTGTTCTAGATCTTGAGGAGTCCCATCTAATTGCTTTAATTTATTCATAACACCCTCATAAGGTACAGCATGGTCAAATGGTATCGAACCTACTATCTCTTCACTAACCCAGCCTTCTCCACCATTGTCATAAACAAGCTTTAACCAATTGACTCCAGATTCTTCATCTTTTTTCTGATCCTTTACCACAAACGATGTTCCAAATGTCATAGTAGCAATTGCCTGTCCGTCTAGCGCTGGCGTACTTCTCACGCGAGCTTTTGCAGACTTTACATATCGAACATCTAAATCAGCTAATGGATTCCCCTCTTTTTTTACAGGCATTTCTTTACGAGTTGTTTTTTCCACCAGTTCTTTCGCTTGTAAAGAATGAAAGATATTATCCTTTTGCCAATATGTTAGTCCACCCACAGTGATAAGCAATATAAAACCAATTAAACTTGTAATATACTTACGATTTATTCGTTTCTTCTTATGATGCGAATGTTTTCCACGTAGTAGAGATACAGAATCCGTGACTTCTTTTGGGTCATCTTCCGGAGCATCATTTACCTTTTCTAGCCCTTTTCCTGCTTGCTTCTCCATTGCTTCTTTTTTGAACTTTTGTTGTTCTTCTTTACTCATTGCCTTAAATTCTTTTAAGAAACTTTCATACTTCGGCATTACTTCCTCAATAGGACCATAGTCTCTAATTTCACCGTATTCAAGCCATAGAGCCTTTGTACAAAATTTTTTCACTTGTCCTAAAGAATGGCTAACAAAAAATATTGTTTTTCCTTGTTCTTTAAATTCATTCATACGGTTTAAGCATTTATCAGCAAATGTTTGATCACCTACTGATAAAGCTTCATCAATTACGAGTACATCTGGATTAATACTAACTGAAATTGCAAACCCTAAACGTGATTTCATCCCACTAGAATATTTTTTTACTGGCATATCAATAAACTTACCTATATCAGCAAAATCAATAATTTCAGGTGTTAACTTTTCAATTTGTACTTTACTCATTCCCAACATTAAGCATTTAAGCTCAATGTTTTCTCTACCTGACAATTGATTATTAAGACCAGCTGCGATTGCAATAAGTGCAACTTTCCCTTTTATGTTGATACTTCCAGTTGTAGGCGGTGTAATTCCAGCAATCAAATTAGACATTGTAGACTTTCCTGAACCATTTACCCCAACAATACCAATAACATCGCCTTTTTGAGCCTCAAATTCTAAGTTTCTTAATGCATAAAAGTCTTCACCAAATCCTCCAGGATACAGAATATCCTTTAATTTCTCAGAGTTTTTGCTATGCATTTTATATTTTTTTGTTACATTATGAAACCTCACTGATTCATTCATTTTTACAACCCTCATCATAGATAATCTGCAAAGTGCTTTCTAAATTTCACATGTAGCGTTGCACCAATTAACAACGTAACAAGGACAAACGACCAAAAATATAATGCATAATTTAGATCTTGATAAAACCAGCTTGTTCCTAGTAAAGAAGCACGATATCCATCTACAATATAGCAAAATGGATTTAACTGCATAATTTTTTGAAGAAACGATGGTAATTTTTCAGGTGTCCATAATATAGGCGTTAAGTATAGCAACATTCGCATAATTGATTGAACAATCATTTGAACATCTCTCACAATTGTTGCTAGCGTTGACGTAATTAAGGAGAGTGAAAATATTAACATAAGGGTAGCGAACATGTAATAAACAAGCTGAATATAATGAATAGAAATACCTTGACCCGTTACTAAAAATAAAATTGTCACAATACCGATAAGTATCAAATGCTGATAAAGATTAGACATAATTACAAAGCTTGGGATAACACTCATTGGAAAACTCATCTTCGAAATCATATTTAACCTTGTATAAATAGACTTAGATGCTTGTAGCATTGCTGGTTGTACAAAAAACCATACAACAAGCCCTGCAGATAGCCAATAAACAAATGGTACTCCATCTACTCCTTGACCACCCCTAATCCCAAAGCCGAATACAAACCAATAAATACTCATCTGTATGAGAGGATTCAAAACTTCCCACACAAGTCCTAAATAATTATTATTATTTGTACTTTTTACTTGATAAATAGATAAACGTTGAATTAAATATAGACAGTTTACCTGTTCTTTTAATACCATAATCATTGAGTTCATCTTTACTGTGCCTCTCCGAAGAATATTTTCTCTACTACTCGTTTAGAAGCAAAACCATCTTCTAAATAACAATAATTATTATAGAAGGTATCATATTTCCCTGCAAATTCACCCAAACCTAGAGTTTTGAATCTTAATATTTCCTCAAGTACTTCTTCCGTATTCATCACAACTGGACCAGGAGCTTCCGTCTCTAGATCAAAATAAAAACCTCTTAACTTATCACGATAAGAATCAATATCATACGTATAGAAAATGATTGGTCGTTTCAAATTCGCATAATCAAAAAAGACTGAAGAGTAATCTGTAATTAACAAGTCAGATAGTAAATACAATTCATTTATATCGACATGCTTAGAGAAATCATATACAAACCCTTTATACGGTTCTAAATTAAACTGTTCTGCAACCAAGTAATGCATGCGTAACAAAATAATATAGTCTGAACCTAATCGTTTCTGCAAAAGATTTAAATCTAGTTGTAAATCTAATTTATATCGACCTTTACTATAAAACTGATCGTCTCGCCACGTTGGGGCATATAAAATAATTTTTTTATCTATAGGTAATTCATTCTTTTTCTTTAATGCATCGATTGCCTTAGAATTATTATTTACATATAAAAAATCATTACGAGGATATCCAGCTTCAACAACATTCTTTTGAAATTGAAAAGCCCTTTTAAATATCTCAGTTGAATATCCATTAGGGGAAAGTAAATAATCCCAGTTTTGCGCTTCACGATGAAAGTTGTCCTTATACTTTTCAGTTGTTGTACCTGGCATATGAACTTCTTTCATATCACCCGCTAGTTTCTTAAGAGGTGTACCGTGCCAAGTTTGTATATAAATAGTATGCCTTGGCTTAGGAAGCCAAAGTGGCATTCTACTATTTGTTACCCAATACCGCGCTCGTGCCAATAAAATAAACCAACGAATTGAAAATCTCCTTACATACGGAATATTTTCTTTATGAAATTGTGTTGTATGGTTTTTATTTACACTCCAAATCATTTCAAAACCCATATCATTGTGTAGCATATATTCATATATGGCCCGTGGATTACAGCTATATTGTTTTCCAGAATAACTTTCAAATAAAATTAGTTTCTTTTTTGGGGGCAAACAACTACAGATTAGAAATACTAGCTTACATAGTTTCTTTACAATACGATGATTTTTTATTCTTCTTATAAAGCTCATGTTATTTACACACCTTCTAATTCAGTCACTTTATGCTTATGATACATTAATGTGAAACCTCACCTTTTCCCGTTCTTCCCATTAATGCATCTACTTCTTCTTTTGCATTTTTCCCATTGAATAAAACATTATATATCGCATTCGTAATTGGCATTTCAATATTCATTTTTTCAGCTAGGTGATATGCTGCCTCAGCTGTACGAACACCTTCTACCACCATACCCATATTCTCTAATACTTCTTCTAAATTATGACCCTTACCAAGTAAATTTCCAGCTCGCCAATTTCGGCTATGAACACTTGTACAAGTCACAATTAAATCACCGACACCTGTTAATCCCGCAAAAGTAAGTGGATTTGCTCCCATCTCACACCCTAATCGTGTAATTTCCGTTAGCCCCCTGGAAATTAACGCTGCCTTCGCATTATCTCCATAACCAAGGCCATCTGAAATTCCTGCACCAAGAGCAATAATATTTTTAAGTGCTCCGCCTAATTCCACACCGAGTACATCCCGATTTGTGTAAACCCGGAAATTTGTATTCATAAATAATTTCTGTGTTTTCTCCGCAGCCTGTAGATGATAAGATGCAGCGGTTACAGTAGTAGGATGACGAAGACTAACCTCTTCTGCATGACTTGGGCCTGAAAGAACAACAACACTTTCTATTAACTCTTTCGGCATCTCTTCTTCAATCATTTCTGAGATACGTTTAAATGATCCCGGTTCAATTCCTTTACTCGCATGGATAATTGCTATCGGTTGCTTTAAGACGTTCTTTAATTGTTGCACTACACTACGAATTGCTTTCGTTGGGACAACTAATAGTACCGTATCTATCCCATCCATTACTTCCTCTAGAGACTCGTATCCTTTTATTGTTTTAGAAAGTTGAATCCCCGGTAAATATGCTTCATTCGTATGCTTCTCATTAATTTCATGTATTTGTTCCGCTTTATTTCCCCAAATCCGTACTTCATGTCCGTTATCTGCAAGAACCATAGATAACGCTGTTCCCCAACTTCCTGCACCTATGACTGCAATCTGTTTCAAAATAATCCCCCTCTTATCACCTTAAAAACGTTAGAAACATCACTATTTACGTAAGAAGCTAAGTGATATAGATATAATTCACTTAGCTTCTTTGAGTTTTTCGGCTTAAAATATAATAAATATACAAGTTATAATGGTAGTCTTATTTTTCATCAACTAAAACCAGGAATTAATTTTTTAGTTCATTTTCTAAAGAAGCTTTTTCCTGTAGTTCAGATCTAGCATCCGGATAATTATTTACAGCAATTGGTTAACAATCTGTTCGGATGCTCTTCCATCATCAAATTGATTGTACTTCTCTTGAAAACGGAATATTCTCTCTTGGTACTTTTCTGAGAATGTAGCAATATCTTGAATTTCTTTTACAAGCGTCTCTGTGTCTTCGATAAGTGGGCCTGGTGCCTCTTCTTCAAAGTCAACATACATACCTCGTAATTTATTTTTGTAGTTATCATAATCATACGTGTAAAACAGCATCGGTTTATTTAATAATGAGTAATCAAACATAACTGATGAATAATCAGTAATCAAAATATCAGCGATTAAATACATGTCTCGAATATCACCATAATGACTATAATCGTACGCAAAACCTTCGTACTCACTTAATGAAAATCCTTTTTTCGAGAAATGATGTAGCTTAACAATAAATATATACTCATCACCAAGATGTTGTTTCAATTGCCCCAGGTTTATTGGCATTCTAAATTTACCTTTTGTTCTCCATGTTGGAACGTAAACAATAACTTTCTTATCTAAAGGTATACCCATTCTTTCTTTGATCTTATTAATACTCTCTTTATTATTATCTCTAAATAACTTATCATTTCGTGGATAACCAACTTTTAAGAACTTATTGTTAAAATCGTACGCACTTTTGGCAATCTCAGAAACATAATCACTCGGAACTGATAAATAATCCCAACGATGACATCTTCTTAAAAACTTCTCTTTCTGGGTCTCACTAACAACCTCTCCAGGCGCATCTAGACCTAGAGTCTTTAATGGCGTTCCGTGCATCGTCTGAATTTCAATTACATTTTTACGTTTTTCATAAAAATCAGGGAAGTTTACATTATTTACAAAATATTTAGCTGTTGCCAAATAATAATAATACTTTAACGAATTAATTCTAACTGTTTCTGCATTTCCTGGTACGTTTGTATGATGATCCCTTAAAAACCAAACTGTTTTGTAGTCTTTTTTATATTCATCAATATACTCATACACTGCTCTTGGATTACATTCGAAATTTTTTCCCCAATAAGATTCAAATACTACAGATTTCTTTTTCAGAGGTAATAATCTCATTAAAGGATATAACACTTTTCTGATAACCTCTTGTCTTCTTGGGCCTCTTTCAATCCATTTCCACTCAGGTTCCACTCTCAATCTTAAAAGATTATTCTTTTTTGAACGGTAAATTACATACTTATAATCTTGAAAAATGGTTCGAACACTATCCATATTTTCTTTTTTAAATTCTATTCCATTTTCTAAATTCTTTGCCCCAGTTGTCTTTAACCTTAACTGCCAACGTCCACTTTCAAACATAGATACTTTGTCTTTATATAATGGAAAATCAAAATATAAACGTGTATGCCCCTTATTAATTTCAGACTTACTCATCTTCACATCTATCTTTTGGTGTCCATTTATTTTTTCAATCATTAAACTGTGTTCAATGTTCTTTCTGTCAATGCCGAGATAAAAATTATTTGCAACTTTAACACTCAGTTCCGCTCTATTATCAACAATTTTTAACGTTTCTACTTTAGGAGAGAATTTATCCACTCTAACTAGCAAGTTCCCTGCTGGACTATGATCAATTTCTATTTCATTTACACCAATACTACTAATTTCATTGAATTGAATCGACATAAGAGTTAAAGGATTTTTCTTCCCATTTTCAACAATATGACCAAACCATTCTCCACGATCTTTTACCTTACTTAACTTAGATACCTCTACAATTGCCTTAAATGCATTCGTATCATCCATTTTTTGTAAAGGTTTTACAATAGACTTTCCTAGCTCATAATTAATCAGTAATAACTTTGAATTTTCAAATAAGGATGAAGTATTTCCTTCAAATATTAAATGCTTCTTATTCCTATATATTTTTTTAACTGTCGATGTTGTTTGATTCACTTCTAAGCGAATATCCCATGCAGCATTATACTTTGGATAAATAATATTCTCAGCAAAAACCCTGTACTTAGGCTTTGTTTTCAAACCAGCAGCTGGCTGTCCCAATCTAACCGTTCTCTCAATCCCATCATTTTTAATAGAATAAAAAATATAATATTTATCATTTTTTAACTCATAGGATTTTAAAATGTCAGCAAAATTAATTTTAATTTCAAACCCTGACCAGTTATAGTTAAAAGCTCTTCTCAGAGGAATCTTCGAACTTATTGCGATACCTCTTTTAGCTGTAATATCTGTTCTTTTGTGGATTGTTACATCCTCCACTGGAATCCTAATTGAACCTTTTTCATCACTTATGAAAACGTTAATTTCAGCGTCAGATTTGCTTTTTACATTTAAATTTTTGATATAAGCATACCCTTTAATTTCTAAACAATTTTCGTTCCAGCTTACACTTTCCACTCTTTTAATTGCTTCAAATTCTTCTTCTAATGCCCTTAATTCCATTGGTAATTTTTCTATATAAGGATAATCAGCAACGTAAACGTTACCCTTTTTAATTGGTTTAGAATTCTTCAATTCAGTTTTTTGAAACTCTAATAACTGTAATAATTCCTGTTTCTCATTGTTTTTCACTAGCTGATACTTTAATCGATCAATAACTTTTAATTTTTTAAACACAGGCATATCTACATTTTCCAAATACTCCGATACACTTTTAAAATACGTGTTTATATACTCATCATCAGCTTTATCAAGTTGATTAAGGTATACCAGTAAGTCAATACTAAGATATTTAAAGTCTTTTTCCTCTTTTACTAGCCCACCAATATTATTTTCACTAAAATGTTGATCTACCATTCCTAAAGCCTTCAAGCGATCTGTTAAATTGTTGATATCTGTTCTTTGCTGTGTAATAGATTGGTCACCAGCATCCCGCGCTCTCCACTTATATACAATACTTGTTAACACATCCACACTTCTTGCTTTAAAGTGAGCTGGAATCGTTACTGGAATATCCTCATACAGCATTCCTTCTGGAAATTGGAATTTATGCTCTTCCCAGAAACTAACTTTATAGATTTTATTCCATGCTGTTGTATCATAAAGTAATTCTGGCGATTCCGTGATATGTGTCTTTAGCTTATTTTCACTAAATACTTTTTTGTGTAATACAGATGGAAACTCTTTTGTAGAGTTAAATCTCACAACATTTCCTATAATAAAATCTGAACCCGTTTGTAAAATTGTGTTCATCATAACCTTATATGAGCCATTAGGAATAATATCATCTGAATCAACGAATGTCACATAATCTCCTGTAATAAATTCATAACCAAAGTTTCTTGCTTTCCCTAGGCCGCCATTAGGCTTTTTATATGCATGAAAGTTTGTGTACTTATTAGCATACTGAAACATAATATCAGAGCTATTATCTTGAGAACCATCATCAACCATAATTACTTCATAATTGTTATACTCTTGCTCCAATAGTGAATCAAGACACTCTTCTAAATAACCCTCTACATTGTAGATAGGTACTACTATACTTAATTTAGGTAAACCCATTAAATTATCTCCCTCTATAAATATTAATATATCGAAAGCCTCTGCAATCGAGCAAATATCAGAAGGTCTAATACATTAACCTTCTGATATTTTTCAATCATATTTCACGACTAAATAAATAGTTAACCAATTTCTCACTTGAATTCCCTTGAGAATATTTATTCCACTTCACATCAAAGTCTTTTAAGACTTCCATATTAAATGCATTTCTTTTAATCACTTGAATTAATTCAGTCGTATTGTACACAATTGGTCCTGGAACGGTAGTTGTGTAGTCTCCGATAACCCCTCGTCTTTTTGTATACTTCTTCAAATCATATGGAAAAAATACCATTGGTTTATTTAAGTGACAGAATTCAAAAGGAACGGATGAATAATCCGTTACCAAAATATCTGTTACTAAAAATAAATCATTTATATTGGGGTACATAGAATAATCATATAAAAAACCTTTATACTTATCCTTATAATTCAATCCGTTTCTTACCGCTGGATGAAGCTTGATTAAAACGATATACTCATTTTTTAATGCTTCATACATAGCTTCCATATCCAAATGTAAATCAAAATCTACCAATTCTTTATCTCTAAAAGTTGGAGCATATAAAATGACCTTCTTACTTTTTAAATCTGGATTTATTAATAGAACATTGTCTTTAATTTCCCTCTTACGCTGTTCATAAAAAAATAAATCGGTTCTCGGAATACCTGTTTTTAATATCCTATCGTCTGATAACCCAAAAGCACCCTTATAAATGCTAGCAAGAGCATCTGAACCAACAACAATCTTATGGAAATTTTTATAGACATCAAGAAATCGCTTTTGCGCTCGTAGGCTCCTTTTATTAAAAGAAGGTGCCAACAATCCAAATTTTTTTATAGCACCTGCTGCGTGCCAAATTTGAATACATTGCACCCCCTTTTTAAATTTAACTTTCGCCAATGATCCGAAATAATTATCAATAATAACATATTGGGAAGTAGACAAATGATAGATTGATTTAATTGTATGAAGGATATTTTTCGTTTCAAATTTAAAAGACTTCACATTTGAATAGCTATCCACTTCATATTTACATGTAGGTTTATATAAGAAAATTACTTCACAATCAATTTCTTGCCGTTTTATTTCATCATAAATAAAAATGAGATTCTCACCATAAGACATAATAAAAGTTACTTTCTTTTTAATTGGAAACACTTTCATCAGATTATGTAAAATTGCAACTAAGATGAGGTAGATTTCTACTATTATTTCTCTAATCATTTATTCTTATCTAGCAACTTGCACTAGTTCCTTTTTAATTTTTGTAGTAGAAATTCCAGCTGTACGTGGTAAATATATAACCTCACAGTATGCCGCCAAAAAATCGAATTCCCCTTCCCAATCATCACCCATAACAAAAATATCTACATCATGATTAACCACATCTTTTGTTTTCTGCTCCCAATTATGTTCAGGAATTACTTCATCCACATAACGAATCGCTTCTAAAATCATTTTACGATTCTCGTAGCTATGATAAGATTTCTTACTCTTTAATTTATTAAACTCATCTGAAGAAACTGCTACGATTAAATAATCCCCTAAATCTTTCGCTCTCTTCAATAAATTAATGTGTCCCCAGTGCAATAAATCAAACGTGCCGTAGGTAATTACCTTTTTCATAACCCTGCCCCCTGCGAATTATCATTATCATTTCATAATTTTTTAGTTTATAAATATATTTAAATTAGAGCTTTTCCTATACAAGTGAATCGTGAGGGAAACTCGCATCCAATGTAAAAATTATGTAATCCTAAGATATTTTTACATAATTTTTACATTGAGTTCACACGAAATTCACAAAGGTGATTATAACATATTTTTTATTTACAAACTATGACAACCAGATGAAGATTATTGTCATATTAAACAAAAGAATGCGCTTTCTTGTCGTTTTTTGTAATGTTCATTTGCTTTTAAAAAAATAACAAAAAAAGGTGCGAAGAAAATATTCCCTTCGCACCTTTTCTAAATTATAAACTTTCCAGCCTTATCGCAACGCACGACGTGGTAATTTATCAATATTCTCTAACATGATACCTGTACCAACAGCAACACAGTGCATTGGGTTTTCAGCGATTAATACTGGTACTTTTAATTCTTCTGCTAGAAGCATGTCAATACCGTGTAATAATGCGCCACCGCCTGTTAAAATAACACCGCGGTCAATGATATCCGCAGATAGTTCTGGCGGAGTACGTTCCAATACGCCTTTTGCAGCTTGTACAATGACAGCTGCATTTTCTTTTAATGCTTCTGTAATCTCTTCTGAACATACTGTAATTGTACGTGGTAAGCCCGTTACCATGTCACGTCCGCGAATTTCAAGTTCTTCACTACGTGCACCTGGGAATACTGTACCGACTTTAATTTTAATATCTTCTGATGTACGCTCCCCAATTAATAGCTTATACTTACGTTTAATATAATTTAAGATTTCCATATCAAACTTGTCGCCAGCCATTTTGATAGAGGAGGAGGTAACAATATCACCCATTGAAAGTACAGCGATATCTGTTGTACCTCCGCCAATATCAACAACCATATTTCCGCTCGGTTGGAAGATTTCCATACCAGCACCAACAGCAGCTACTTTTGGTTCTTCTTCTAGGAATACTGTTTTACCACCTGAACGTTCAGCAGCTTCACGAATTGCTTTTTGTTCTACAGATGTGATGTTTGTTGGACAACAAATTAAAATGCGAGGTTTTGAAAAGAAGCTCTTCACGTCCAATTTGTTAATGAAATACTTTAACATTGCTTCTGTAATTTCGAAATCTGCAATTACACCATCTTTAAGCGGACGAATCGCTATAATATTACCAGGTGTACGCCCTACCATACTTCTTGCGTCTTCACCTACCGCTAATACTTTTCCAGTATTACGATCAATTGCTACAACAGACGGTTCGTTTAAAACGATCCCTTTACCCTTTACATGAATTAATACGTTAGCCGTGCCTAAGTCAATTCCGATATCTCTCGCAAACATTCCTGCTTCTTCCTCCTTGATATTCAAAATCAGGTTGTACCCGAATTCTTTTACACCTAATTTCAAATTTTATCATAGTTTTAACGGAAACGTAATATTTGAAAAGATAATTCTTCTGAAAAATGTTCCGTTATTCTCAGGGGAATGTTTGCATATGATACTTTATTGTCGCACAGGCTTTTCTACATCTTCTTTTCTGTACTTCTGTTTCGTCGCTTCTCCGCCTCTTAAATGACGAATCGACTTATGATAATCAAGAATTTCTTTCACTTCATTTGCGAGCTCTGCATTAATTTCTGGTAAACGTTCTGTCAAATCTTTATGGACTGTACTCTTTGATACCCCAAACTCCTTTGCGATTACACGCACTGTCTTTCTTGTCTCCACGATATACTTACCAATCTTGATAGTTCTCTCTTTGATGTAATCGTGCACACCACTCGCCTCCCTAAATTGGATGTGAGAAGTGTGAAATGAGACTCGCTGCATATGACTAAGAAGTAAATTCGAGTGCTGTTTGTAAGCGTTAAACATTCTGGATTTTATAATGAAATGATTCACGATTTCTCACCTCAAACACTCTCTTTGCATTGGTTTATAACATTGTATTGCTCGCACTACTGATATATGCTACAAGTTCGGTATTTTTGCGGACTAAGTTAAGAAAAATTACAATTTTGTGTGAGAAATACGTTAACAATGACAATTTTCACTTGATAAATTTCTATACAAAACAAAAAAATGACGCCTCTTGTCAAAGGCGTCATTCTTCACGATCACATTCTTCCTCTAATAATTGATGGCGGGGAACTTCTTTCTTACTCGCAATGTAATAATATAAAGTAAATAAAATGAACACTAAAATAAGAGCAATCGACAGCACAAATAAAAATGACATAGAATCCCCTCCTTTTCTTAATATATATTCGAGAATTCCGTCAAATTTCCTTGTTATTGCGATTTTCTTCCTTTAAACTAATTATTTTTATATAAAAATAAAAAAATCAACTCCCTAGTGAGAGCTGATTTTTTCGTTTGACTATTCTTGTGTAGAAGAAGAATCGCTAGATGATTCCGTAGAACCATTTGTTGATTTTTCCTCTTTTTTCCCTTTTTCATCAGCTGAACTATTTGTTGTTTTCTCTTCTTTTTGTGACTTTTCATCAGCTGAACCACTTGTTGATTTCTCTTCTTTTTGTGACTTTTCGTCAGCTTTGCCGCTTGTTGATTTTTCTTCTTTTTGTGACTTTTCATCAGCTGAACCGCTTGTTGATTTTTCTTCTTTTTGCGATTTTTCATCAGCTTTGCCGCTTGTTGATTTTTCTTCTTTTTGCGATTTTTCATCAGCAGAACCATTTGTTGCTTTCGCTGAACCTGCTTCTGCTTTTACATCTGTCGCAAGTTTGTTTAGGTAACGCTCTGGATTTACAGCTACATTCTCTTTACGTACTTCAAAGTGTACATGAGAACCTGCTTCTTTATTCATTGCGCTTAGACCGGATTTTCCTAACACTTCACCTTGTGCAATTGTTGCACCTTTTTCTACTTTTACACTGCCTAAGCTTTGATAAGATGTTGTAAGACCATTTCCGTTATCAACTGTTACGACATAACCAAGAAGCGAATCTTTTTCCGCCTTTACTACTTTACCGCTTAAAGCAGCTGTAACATCGAATTCTTTCCCATTTTTCGCAGCAATATCGATGCCTTTATTAGGAGAATATGTGTTGTTATAAAAGACAAGTGCTTGTTCTTGCTCCTCCTCTGCTGCTCCATCCTCATAAAACTTCTTCTTCACAACAACATCTACATTCGTTGCAGCTGGCATTTTCACAACTTCTGAAAATTTTGTTACTGGTACTGCTGGATTTTCCGTTTGACCATACGGCGCACTTTGCTCTTTATTAGGTTCTTTCTTTGGATTTGCTGCCTGGAACCATAGAGCGACTGTCAAGATTACCGCTGCACATGCAATATAGATTGCCGGAAATACCCACCGTTTTTGAAATAAATGAACTACCTTTTGCGACTTTTTATTATTCCTTCCTCGCATTCTATCATCACCTCAGCAATCATTTTGAACAATATTCGTTTATCCTATACAAGCTATAACCAATTACTTTTCGACAAAATTTGTAAGAATATGTATAAGAATTACAAAATTTCCGAGGAAATGATAGAAAAAAGAAAAAACTGAGCGGATTGGCTCAGTTTTTAGTCTAGTTGTTTCTTTTTGTAGACAATAAAACATGCAAGTAAAGAAATTACAAACCAAACGAGCACATTCAATAAATCTCCGCTAATGCTGCTAAACCCATTGCCCTTTACTACACTTTTAATTGCCTTATCAATATGAAATGTCGGAAAGTACCCAATCACTGTTTTTATTGCTTTATTTTCAACAAGTGGTTCAAATTGCACAGCTAAATAAAGAGTCATCAAAATCGGCATTCCGATCAGTGATGTTTGTGGTACAGATGAAGCAATTAGTCCAATCATTGTACCAATTATAATAAATAACATTGTTCCGCATAGAAATAGCAAACCGAGTAATGGAAGATTTCCATCTAGCTGATCTAGAATGAATAAGTTGGCGATGCAAATCACAATCGTAATACATGCGGTTAATATACTTTTTCCAATCAGTACTTCAGCTGAAGAAGCCGGTGATAACATTAATACACGTAATGTATGTTTCTCTTTCTCTTCTGCAATAACCATAGATTGAGCAAACCCTGCAACAAATAGAAACGTCATGAGTGTAATGGTCCCTAAACCTGCTCCACTCGCGTTACCAAACCGGCTAAATATGAAAGCAAATATAATTGGCATTGCCGCCATTAACAATACTTGTGAATTTGCCTTAAAATCCTGTACCTCTTTTCGAAAAATAGCTGATACACGTCTTATTGAAAACGTCATTATAATCCCCTCCCAGTTACTTCAATAAAGATATCCCCTAAAGTCGGTTCATGCGAATGAATTGATAAAAGCTCACCTTGTTTCATCCATTCCGAAATACGTTTTGCCCCTAATTCATCTTTTTGCACTGTTTCTTTTTTCTTATTTGTTAAAACCACTTCGATTTTGTCTTTCGCATATTGAAGCCTTAAGTTCTCCGGTGTATCAAGTGCTACAATTTCCCCGCCGCATAAGAATGCAATGCGGTCACAAAGCGTCTCTGCTTCATCCATGTTGTGAGTCGTTAAGAAAATAGTTGTTCCTTCTCTATTTAAGTCTTTTAAGATGTTATGAATATTTTGGACATTTACTGGATCAAGTGCTGATGTTGGTTCATCCAAGAAGAGAATATCCGGTTTATGCAGGATTGCTCGTGCTAGCGTAACGCGCTGCTTCATCCCTTTTGATAATTTTTTAACTGGTGTTTTTTTATCTTCTAATAAATTCACTTGGGATAGTACTTCATCGATTCGTCCTTTTGGACAATCATATAAGTCGCAAAATAATAGTAAGTTATCATAAATGCTAAGTCTTTCATATAAACCGCTGTTATCTGTCAAAATACCGATTTGTTTATAATCAATGCTGCCTGATCCGGCAATATCCTTCCCTAGTACTCTCACTGTTCCAATACTATGAAGTAATTGAGAAGTTAAAATTTTCACCGTTGTTGTTTTTCCTGATCCACTCGGTCCAAGAAACCCGAATATTTCTCCTCGCTTCACTTCAATATTCACATTTCGAAGTGCTGTTTTCCCGTCAAAGGATTTCATTACATCCTTCATTTCAATTGCCAATGTCATTTCGTCATCCCCTTTATTTTTCTTTTATAGTTGAAATTCGCTTCAGTGGCTTGTTTGCCGCCTCCGCTTTTTAGTTTCGCTGCTTGTGACTTAATCTTATGAAAAACAAAGGGATTACGCATTAAAACATCGATAAAAGGAGTATTTTCACCGGCGAATGAATCCTATTTTTATCTTACTGGAGCATAATTACAGTCCAATTACACCTTTTAATTCATCCATTCGACCCTTCGAAAGTGGAATTGAGCTTTTTCGTTCATCATCCAAAATTAAGCTAAAGCTATTACGAGTCCAAGTGATTACTTCTCGTACACGCTGTAAATTAACAAGGTAAGAACGATGACATCTGAAGAATCCGAAACCTTTTAATCTTTCTTCTAACTCACTTAATGTTAACGCGCATACAAAGTCTCCTTCGCGGACATGAATATGCGTTGTTCCATTTTGTGTTTCAATAAAATGAATTTCCATTGGATCAAGCAAAATGATTTTATCGCTCACTTTCGCTGGAATTCTCTCGAGCTTCATTTGCGGAACCATTTGAACGATGTTTTCTAGATCTATCTCTTCCTCTTCTTCCTGCTCGATTTCTACTTTTTTAACGCCATCTAGATTTAATATATACACATCTTCTGTTAAAGAAAGTGCATCCGACAAAAAGGATGATGTAATAAAGATGGCCTTCCCTTGTTCTCTCATCTTCATAATTGCTTTTCGAATGATAATTGTACTTTCTATATCTACATTTTGTTCGGGTTCTTCCAAAATAATTAAATCCGGATTATGAATCATGACCCGGCCAATATGAAGACGCCGTTTTTCAGAAAATGATAGTTTTTCGATTTTGATGTTCATTTTATCTAGTAAACCAACATACTGAACAACTTCTTCTATGTTAATATTCGAGTTATACAATCCGGATAAAAAGGCGAAGTATTCTCTCACTTTTAACCGATCGTATGCTTCATCTTTTAAAAAGCAAAAACCAATGCGTGAGTAGAATTGCTTTTGAATCGGTTTCCCTTCAAATAAAACACTTCCAGTCGATGCCTCTTCTTCACCGATTATAATGCGGTGTAAAATCTTCGCCGTATGATTGTTACATTGCAGCACAACACATTGCCCTTTTTTAATTTCAAGCTGAATCGCCTGCAATTGATTCGTCTTACCCAATTGTTTTAACTCCAATAACGCCATGGTTTCTCCTCCAGGTGAGTTTTTTACCTTATTATACCAAACAATTAATGGAAAATTATGATATTTATTCCGCATATAAAAAGAAGCTAATTTAAATTAGCTTCTTTTTGTCGAAACGCTAATATATTCGAAAGCGAGTGAAACAAAACAATTATTACTGCTTCACCAAATAACTCTTCAGCTGATCACGAAGCGCTCTTTTCAAGAATTTCCCGACGGATGTTTTCGGAATTTCCTCGACAAATAAGATGTCGTCCGGCATCCACCATTTCGGGAATTGTTCTTCTAATAATGCATAAAGCTCTTCTTGTTCTACTGTTTGTTCTTCTTTTAAGACAACGCAGGCAACAGGGCGTTCTTGCCATTTTTCATGCGGAACAGCAACGACAGATGCCTCTAGCACTTTATCATGTGCCATTAAAGCGTTTTCTAAGTCCACGGAGGAAATCCATTCACCGCCGCTTTTAATTAAGTCTTTTGTACGGTCGGCAATTTTAATAAACCCTTCTGGATCAACAGTTACAATATCTCCTGTATGTAGCCAGCCATCCTTCATAGAATCTTCTGTGCGTTCATCTTTATAATAACTACCGGCAATCCATGGTCCGCGTAGGCAAAGCTCTCCCATTTCTTCACCGTCCCATTTGATTTCCCCATCTTGACCAATTACCTTCATTTCAAGTCCTGGGATTAAGTAACCTTGGCGGGAGCGTAACTCATAATATTCCTCTTTCGGTAAATCGCGCTGATATGATTTTGGACAGTTAATCACAACAGCTGGGCTTGTTTCAGTCATCCCATATATTTGCCTAAAAGCAATTCCATAGTTCTCCTCATACGTGCGAATCATACTTCCTGGCGCTGCTGATCCACCTGACCATATTGTACGAATACTACTAATATCATACGGGTGCTTTTCAAGCTCTTGTAACAGGCCAATCCAGATTGTTGGTACACCGGCAGCAATCGTCACCTTCTCACGTTCAATAAGCTGTGCCAAAATTTCCGGTGTAAAGTGTGGCCCTGGTAAGACGAGCTTTGTACCGAACCATGTACCTGCAAATGGAAGTCCCCATGCATTCACATGAAACATTGGAACAACAGGCATACAAGTATCTACTTCTGAAATGTTACCGCCGTCCACAAGGCCGAGTGTATAGCTATGGAGTGCGATGCTACGGTGTGTATATACAACGCCTTTCGGTTTTCCTGTCGTTGCAGAAGTGTAGCACATACCTGCAGGCTCTTTTTCATCTAAATCTGTTATAAATGGGAATGTTTCGTCGCCTTCTTTAAGTAGTTTGTCATAATGATATGCTGGTGATAGTGTTGTGTGAGGTAGTTCGTGATCATCTGTCATAATAATAAATGCTTTCACATGAGGAATTTCTTGTTGAATACTTTCGAGTACAGGAACCATATCTTCATCAACAAGAATGATTTTGTCTTCAGCATGGTTAATGATATAAGAAATGTGATCTGCAGAGAGACGTAAGTTAATCGTATGTAATACCGCTCCAAGTCCTGGGATCGCAAAGTACGCTTCCAAATGTCGGTGATGATTCCAAGCAATTGTTCCGACTTTATCTCCTTTATCAATTCCCATTTTGCTTAGGATATTAGCAAGCCGCCTTGTCCGCTTCGCAATCTCTCCGTATGTTAATGTTTGAATACGAGATGCAGTGCGTGAGACGACTTCCTTTTTTGAAAAATATTTCTCAGCTCTCTCCATCATCGCTGGAATGAGGAGTGGTACATCCATCATCATGTTTCATGCCCCCTGTTATTATATTTAATCACCCAACTGTATTATAACACGAAGGAACATAACGAAAGGAAGCAACATTTCTTTCATTTTCTACAAAAAATGACATCCCATTAAAGCTGTATTAAAACATCCATTCTACTTTATAGAACATATCCACAAGTGATATTTTATTATATGAATGATTTTTTCGACCTCTAATTCGGCATGCAAAATTGCATGCCAAAACGTATTGATATAATTATAAACGCTTACTATAATGAAGACATCAAGATTTGAAACATCTTAATATTCGAACTAAGAGGAGGATTAATATTATGGAAATCGCAATGGCTGTATTGAAATTTATTGGTAGCATAATCCCATTAGTACAAGACCTTTTAAAATCAGTAATGTAAACTTATTATCCTGCAATTATCTTTAATTACTATCATACAAATGATCTGTATATCAAAGAATATTTGATTTACAGATCATTTGTGTGATCCAAATTCACGGGAGAAAAAGAGTCCGAAAGGCACAAAAAGACGCTTCTTCTTTCTCATCTTATTCATTTATAAATAACGACTCTTGATGTTTTAACAGATACACATAGAAAAGCAAAAGATTCCTGCTCATTATATAAAAATGTATAGATTGCAAGAAATAACACGCTCCTCTTTCAATAAGGACAAAAAGCCCATCTATTATGATGGACTTCGTATTACTTCTCAATTAATTTTTCGCCATTAACTTTCCTTCATACTCATTCATCGTTTTAATTTCGATCCCTTTATAATAATGAGTAACAATATCTGTATACCCTTTTCCCGCTTTCGCCATTCCATTGGCACCATACTGACTCATGCCAACGCCATGACCATATCCTTTCGTTGTGACGACAATGTTATTTCCTTCTTGTTTCCACGTAAAGTCCGAAGAACGTAAATCTAACTTTTCTCGCACTTCTTTTCCTGTTAATGTCTTACCTTGAAATTCTACATCCTTTACACGCTTTCCTTTTGTACGCTCTTTAATATTGCCAACTTTCCCGCTTTCCAGTACCTTTACACCAAGACGCTTTTGAAAATCAGCTACGGTAAAAATTTGCTCACTCGCAAATTTCGGAGAAACTTGGTCCCAAGGACTGTCTACGCTTTTCAAATACGGTAAGTCCTTGCCAAAATAGTCTGCAGCATTTTCTGTATAACCATTGCTTGTTGAGAAGAAGGACGCTGTAATGGGACTACCGTCATACGTTAAAACTTGTCCGGCTGTTTTAGACACAGCTTCCTCAATCTTCTTCAAGTTTTTCTCATAGTCTCTGCCCCATGTCTTCTTTAATTCTTCTTTACTTTTGTACACTTGATCTCCCACCGTATCGGTCACATCCGCGTTATTTTTCTTACTTCCGCTTAGCATACGCTGTACAATAAATGTCCTTGCCGCCAATGCCTGTGCTTTTAATGCCTCCATTTCAAAGCTAGCATTCATCTCAGAGGCTACTACACCTGTCACATATTCTTCCATCGGCACTGTCTCTACTTTCTTTTGTGCATTACGATACACAGTCACTTTGACAGCGGTATCTACCTGTTTAGGAGCTGGCACACTTTGCATGGCTGGAGGATTTTTGGGCGGCTGACTTGTCTTTTCTTTCGTAAATGGAATGACAAGCACGGTCGGTACAATAATGACGAGCGCTACTAAGAGCGCCATTGTAATGAAAAGTGGCTTTGAAATTTTCATCTTTTTCCCCCGCTATGAAATTAGACTCATTTCATTCTTATGGAGCATGGCGAGTTTTTAGAACATACCGGGAGAAACTTCTTCTATTAGGAGGCTTCCTCATTAAACAAACGAATTTTCTAAATATTTTTAATGAGACGTGCATAAGTTGGGCTTTTCTTGACTATAACTGTAATGAATACTCCCCCACTTAACTTCGTTTGAAGTAGGGATACTCTTTCGATAAAATTTGATAGAAAAAAAATCGCCCCTATGTCAAAAGACATAGAGACGATTTTAATTAAGCGTGAAGATCAGAAATTTGTTGTTCTTTCACTTCTTCTACTTTTTCGTTTACACGTTCAATTGTTGCACCTAATGCAGCTAACTTCTTATGGAAGTTTACATATCCACGATCAAGGTGTTTTAATTCTGTTACACGAGTGTAACCCTCTGATACTAAACCAGCTAGAATTAATGCTGCTGCTGCACGTAAGTCAGTTGCTGACACTTCTGCACCTTGCAAGTTGTTAGGTCCGTTCATAATAACAGAGCGACCTTCAATTTTAATATCAGCATTCATACGACGGAACTCTTCCACATGCATGAAGCGGTTTTCAAATACCGTTTCTGTAATCATGCTTGTTCCATCAGCATGTAATAATAATGCCATCATTTGTGATTGCATGTCTGTTGGGAAACCTGGATGAGGCATTGTTTTAATGTCAACAGCTTTTAATTTATCTGGGCCGATAACACGTACACCTTCATTTTCCTCAATAACCTTAACACCCATCTCTTCCATTTTCGCTGTAACTGAACGTAAATGTTCTGGTACAGCATTTTCAATTAAGATGTCTCCACCAGTAATTGCTGCTGCAACCATAAATGTTCCCGCTTCAATACGGTCAGGAATAATAGAATGATGTGCACCATATAATTTATCTACACCTTCAATACGAATCGTTCCAGTTCCAGCTCCGCGTACTTTCGCTCCCATTGCATTTAAGAAGTTAGCTAAGTCAACGATTTCTGGTTCTTTCGCTGCGTTTTCAAGGATTGTTGTCCCTTTTGCTAATGTAGCAGCAGACATAATGTTTTCTGTTGCACCTACGCTTGGGAAGTCTAAGTAAATTTTCGCGCCTTCTAATTGTCCATCTACATAAGCTTCAACAAATCCATTACCAACTTTTACTTTTGCTCCCATTGCTTCGAAGCCTTTTAAATGTTGGTCAATTGGACGTGAACCAATTGCACATCCACCAGGAAGTGCAATACGAGCACGACCATTACGTGCTAATAATGGTCCCATTACTTGAACTGACGCACGCATTTTACGTACATATTCAAATGGCGCTTCAATATTTAATTCCTTTGAAGCATCGATTGTTACTTGATTATTTTCAAATACGACTTCAGCATTTAAATGACGTAATACCTCATTAATTGTGTATACATCAGACAAAACTGGTACTTCAGATAGTACATTCTTTCCATCACTCGCTAATAGGGCTGCAGCGATTATAGGTAATACAGCATTTTTCGCGCCCTCAACACGCACTGTGCCGTTCAACCGCTTTCCGCCACGGACGATGATTTTTTCCAATTTATTCCCCTCCGTGTCCTTTTTTCAATATCTATTCAATACTCAGAAGTTATGATCGGTGTGCCAACCACAATTGTATCTTTGTTGTCTGTAGAACGTATTGCTATTTGCACATTGATTTTCTCTCTATTTGTTGAAAGAGCGTCATTCCACTTTTTATTATATGCCGAGACTGACACAAATGCTCTTTCTTCTATCTTTTCGATCGCTCTTGCTGAAAGATCTTTCAAAACCTGATTGGTTTTATTTTGCAAAACACCTTCAATCTTATCATTCAGTACACCTTGAACACAAGTGTAAATTGTGGGTTTTGTACTAAAAATTTTATCCATTTTTCGAATATTTTCAGGGTCCCATCTTGACCCACTCACTTCAAAGATAATGAAAGTGTTTTCTTTAGTATTTTCCTTACTCCAAGTTACTACTATTCGTTCTTCATGAGAAGAGAACTTTTTGTATGCTGTTGCTTTATATCCGTCATGAGATGGTTCCAATTCCCATTTTTGAATATTCGCTTTTTCTTTCACTTCATTTAACAACTTTTGAAACGTATGTATGTTAGAAATGGTTTTGGTTTCTCGTGCTAACCATGACCACCGCTCTACCTCTGCTCCATTTTTTTCAAGAGCTGCGATCATACTCTCCATCTTCTCTTCGTCACTTACGGGTTTTATCTGTTTATACCCGACCAAGAATACGACAATACTTACGACAACAATAAGAATTGTTTTCAAGCTTTTCAAGGTTCATCCCCTCCTATCCCCATTGTTAACGGAGATATGAGGTTCTATACAATTACTTTACTAAATACGTTAAACTCTTCGAATACCCTAAATAATCAAGAAAAAAGTTGCTGACAGATGTACCGATTGCAATCGTAACAAGAATAAGCAAAATCCTCGTCTGCATTACCTTTCCAGATTTCATCAGGCGTTCGATATGGATACCTTGTAAGGCCCACCATGTAATGGTAATAAACAATAAATGCGAAACAATCGCAATCAGTGCTTGTTGCCCTAAAAGCTGCGCCAAAAAAATCGACTCCTTTTGTTTGGCTTGCCATCACTTAGGATGCAAAACGATCCCATACAAATGGAAACCACACTTTTTCACGCTCAAATAGGTAGTATAAAGTTTTCTCTCCGAAATTGCTAGAGAAGAACTACCTATTAGAATTTACTTTACCTACGCATCACATTCGTGAAAGATAAAAGCTTCTTGCTCCACAATAAAAAGCGTAGAGCGGTAACTCTACACTTTTTATTGTCACTATTGTACCACGTTCCCCGTAAAGAAGAAATCTTTCATGAGTGGAAAATATTCATAAAAGAAATTGTAGCCAATCGTCGGTAGAATCCCGAGTAATACGATTGAAATTGCACAAAAACTAATGACGACCTTCAAATTGATCGGTAGGTTTACCTGCTTTTCTTCACTGCTCTTTCGAAAGAACATTTGCTGCAAAATACGGAAGTAATATACAAATGAGATAACCGTTGTGCCCATCATGACTGATGCTAGTACGTAATGAGCTGGACTAGCTGTAAAGGCGCTTAAGAAAATATTAATCTTTCCGATAAAGCCCGCTGTTCCTGGAATTCCTGCCAAAGACAGAATAAAAATAGTCATCGCTACAGAAACAAACGGAGAACGTTTGTATAAACCTGCGAAAATTGTTAAATTTCCCTTTCCACTTTGTAAGATTAACCCATGGATGACTGCAAAAGCTCCTATATTCATTAACACGTATGCCAACATATAAAACCACATACTATCCATTGTAAATGGCGATAACGCTACAAGCGGAACAAGTAAATATCCAGCATGCGCTATGCCAGAATAGGCAAATAACCGTTTTACATTGTATTGCTTTAGCGCCACGATATTACCGATAATCATTGTAATAATAGCGAGCACGGCGATATATACGCTCATATTACCGAATATGGATTGCTCACTTCCATGAACCGGTATGCCACCGAATACCATGAAAAACAATCTTATCATCATAATAAAGCCGGCGATTTTAGAGATTGTCCCAAGGAAAGCTGTAACAGGTGCTGCGGCCCCTTCATATACATCCGGTGCCCACATATAAAACGGTACTGTCGCAATTTTAAAGGATAACCCAACAAACAGAAGCAAAAAAGCAAGCGATAGCAAAAGTCCAATACTTCCATCTACACCTTGCATGAGAACTTCCTGCATACCCAGAATATTAGTCGATCCCGTAATACCATATAAATAGCTCATTCCAAAGAGAGTGATAGCCGTGGCAATTCCGCCATTAATGACATATTTCATTGCTGCTTCATTCGAAGCACGATTTTTCTTTCGAATCCCTACTAAAATGTACGAAGACAATGACAACAACTCTAGACCAATAAAGAGCGTAATAAAATCAACGCTAGATGCCATGAACATCGCCCCGAGAACTGCCATTAAAAATAAGTAATAGTATTCTCCCTTATCTTGAATCGGCTCTTTTTTATCATCACTCATCGCCACAAACAAGATGAGAATCGCTCCAATTAATAGTAATGTTTTAAAACCTTTTGAAAACCCATCTAGTACAAACGAACCACTTAAAATGTCTCCAGCCGGTTCACTATACAATGTAATTAACGCTATTAGTGATAGCACCGCTGATACAATCGCTCCAATCCCTAAATACTTACGATCAAACTTTAGAAATAAATCAAAAAGCGAGAGAAGGATGGCCGCCCCAAGAATGATGAATTCCGGTACCATTAAATGCCAAGATAAACCAAGTAATGTATTCATATCCATCCTATCTCACCCCCAATATTTTCACAGTGTATTGCAGCGGCGTTCCTAACAGTTCTGGCATAACACCAATTGCGATAATACAAGTGAGTAATAACACAAGCGGAATGTATTCCCAGCCGCGAACATCCGGCCGCGCTTCCAATTCCTTCTTTCCAAATGTCACTTGAAGCGTAGCCCTTAAGACATATACCGCTGTTAAAATAATGCCGAGCGCACCAATTGCTGCGATTACCTGCTTCCCCTGAAATAATCCGAGGAACGCAAGAAACTCACCAACAAACCCAGACATTCCTGGGAGGCCAAGCGAAGCCATACTTCCTGCTAATAAAAAACCACTTAGCACCGGAACTTGTTTTGCGAGTCCACCAAGCTTCGTAATATCAGAAGTATCAAAGCGCCGTTCAATCATACCGAGTAAGCAAAATAGTAACGCTGCAATTAAACCGTGAGATATAACTTGAAATAGCGCTCCCTTCATGCCAGCTGCATTCAGTGCCCCAATCCCCATTAACACAATTCCCATATGCGAAATACTGGAGTAGGCAAGTACCTTTCGAAAATCGGTTTGAATCATCGCTAGAAAAGCACCGTACAGCAAGTTGATTACTCCTAAAATCGCTATAAGCATCGCAAAGTCATGAAACTGCTCCGGGAATAGCCCTTTCCCAAAACGAATGATACCGTATGCTCCGATCTTGAGCAGAACACCCGCGTGGAGCATCACCACTGCAGGATGGGCTTCTACATGCACATTCACCATCCAGCGATGCAAAGGAAAGACCGGCAGTTTAATGGCAAAGGCAATCATAAGTGCAATAAATAAACCGAGCTGCAATGAATTTGAAATATCGCCTAGGAGCGTCGTTTCCGCTCCAGTCAAAATATCTTTTAACTCTGTAATATTTGTTGTACCTGTTTTTGCAAAGAGGATAGAGAAAACAATGAGTAAAATTGCTGATCCAATTCCGTTATAAATCAAATAACTATAGGAAGCTTTTTCACTGTTCAATTTCCCCCACTTTCCGATAAGCAAAAACATCGGTGGTAGTGTGAGTTCAAAGAAGACAAAGAAGAGAAGTAAATTTTCGGCTGCAAAGACACCAAGCATCCCAATTTCAAGTGTTAGTAGGAGCATGTAAAAACCTTTTATATTTTTTTGAATGGAAAAGGCAGCTATCGCCGCAAGTGTTGCTAAAAGTGCTGTAAGTATCATCATCACAAGCGAAAAACCATCGATACCAAGTTCATAGTAAATAGAAAACAACTTTTCATCTACTTGCGAAAAGCTTCCAAATTGAATCCATTTCACCTTTTCAGCAAAAATCGTTAAGCTCTTTCCGGAAGCGTATGTACTAGCTAAAACAATCGCGATGCCAAGCGGAAGAATTGTTCCGAACAAACCGAGGCCTCGCATTGCACGCACTTCCGTTTTCGGCGTTAATGTAAGTAAGAGAATCCCTAGAAGCGGAGAAAAAATAAAAAACGATAATAATAATGCATTCATTGCCAATACCCCCCTGTATATAACAGAATGACAACTAATGCCGCTAAAGAAACAGCCATAACGGTTCCGTATACTTGTACGTTTCCATTTTGAAGTTTAGAACCCACGTTGCTCGTTCCTTTCACAATACGCCCAATTAACTGAGCGATCCCTTCCACAATATATACTTCACATAAGCGAAGCACATAAGCGATTCCTTTAACGAGCGGGAGCACAGTTACGTTATATATTTCATCTACATAATATTTTTCCTTTAAGAGACTATATAGCACGGTTTCTTTTCCGCCAGCCCAGTCTCGAGAGATGGATCGTTTCCCATAGATGAGATATGCCAAGAGAATGCCAGCAAGCGAAACGAGTGTCGCAACAATCATAATCCACACCGGGCCATGGCTTTGCTCTACTTGAAACGGAATATCCTTCGTAAGCCAGTCACCAAGGAATGTTCCAAACCATGGCGTATTGATGTAACCTGCCAAAACTGCGAGAACACCAAGGACAATCATTGGAAATGTCATAACGCGCGGAGATTCACGCACATCTTCTTTCTTCGCCTCTCCTGTAAAGACAAGAAAGTATAACCGAAACATGTAAAACGCCGTTAGGAAGGCCGCCAGAACCGCAAGGACAAACAACACATAATTGCCGTGCACCCACGTCGCTACCAAAATTTCATCCTTACTAAAAAAACCTGAGAGGAGCGGGACACCACTAATTGCTAGCGTGCCGATTAAGAAGAGTAGCCCCGTCACTTTCATTTTTTTCTGTAATCCGCCCATTTCATTAATGTTTTGCGTATGCACCGCATGAATCACGCTTCCTGCCGCTAAAAAAAGTAACGCTTTAAAGAAAGCATGTGTCGTTAAATGAAAGACCCCGGCCACATACCCTGCCGAGCCAAGCGCGAGCATCATATAGCCCAGCTGGCTGACTGTTGAATATGCGAGGACTCTTTTTATATCCGTTTGTACGAGGCCGATGGACGCGGCAAAGATTGCGGTAAAGGCACCGACAACCGCGACTGTTTGCATCGCTACAGGACTTGCAGAAAATAGCGGAAACATCGTTGCCACTAAGTACACACCTGCCGCGACCATCGTCGCCGCGTGAATGAGTGCTGATACTGGTGTTGGTCCTTCCATCGCATCCGGAAGCCACGTATGAAGCGGAAACTGACCTGATTTCCCCATGGCACCGATAAAAATTAAAATTGCCGTGAGCGTAATCATGGTAGGTGATACGTCTCCCATTTTCATTGCTTTAAAGATAGCGTCGTACTCAAAACTACCAGCTTGCCAGAAAAGTAAAATCATCCCGATAAATAAGCCTACATCCCCAATACGCGTCATAATAAACGCCTTCTTCGCCGCCAACTTTGCTTCTTCTTTAAAGAAATAGAACCCAATTAATAAAAACGAGCCAAGTCCAACTAATTCCCAAAATATATAGAGCTGCAATAAATTCGTCGAGATGACAAGCCCAAGCATCGCAAATGTAAAGAGCCCTAAATATGCATAAAAGATAGGTAACCTCTCATTATCATGCATATACCCTTTCGAATACACATGCACGAGGAAGCTAACGAGCGTTACAATAAAAAGCATCAAAGCATTTAATGCGTTAATCTCAAAGCCAAATGAAAGATCCACATCACCAATTCGGAGCCATAACCACTGATGTTTTACTGTTTCTGATGAAAACCGTTCTATTAATACAGTCGCCGCACCCACAAAGGAAAGAAATGTGAGAAAGATACCAAGCCAGCTGCTTCCTTCTCTCAATTTCCCCCCAAATATAATGAGCAAAAAAAACGAGGCAAGCGGGAAAAGCGGTATGAGCCATGCATAATCGATCATTGTTTCCTTCCCCCTTTTTGGTCACAATTAACCTTTAAGCGAATCCATTTCATCTACGTTAACGGTTGCATGCTTACGATATAACGCAATTAATATCGCAAGTCCGACTGCTGCTTCCGCTGCCGCAACGGACATCGTAAACAGTGAAAAAATTTGTCCTGTTAAGTTCGGAAAAAAGCCTAATTTACTAAAAGCGACTAGGTTTAAGTTCGCCGCATTTAACATCAGTTCAATACAAATTAAGACAATGACCGTATTCCGCTTTGTTAAAGCCCCGAATAAGCCGATGCAAAACAGAATAATAGCAAGAGCTAAGTAGGCGGCAACTGGAACACTACTCATTGGAATCCCCCTCTTTCTCATCCTTCTTCGCAAGTACAATTGCCCCAACAAGCGCAACAAGCAAAATAACCGACGTTAATTCAAATGGAATAACATATTTCGAATACAAAAGTGTACCAATTTGAAGTGTATTTTGTTCATGAAGCGGTAAACTTCCTTGTACATTTCGATTTGTAAAATCTATATTATTAACAGCAAAGTACATTACCGCGCCAAACGCTACTACTGCGAGGAAGATAAGCAACTTACGAAAACTAAAACTAGATTCACTTTCAGCGTCATGCTTCGTTAGCATAATACCGAAAATCATAATAATCGTAATTGCTCCGGAATAAATTAAAATTTGTGTGACCCCAACAAACTCCGCTGATAATAGAAAATACAATCCCGCAATGCTAAGAAACGTAAACACAAGGGCGAGCATCATATGCATGACTTTCGTTAAGTTCAGCATAAGGATACCACCGATAATCGCCGTTAAGGACAATATAAAAAACGCTATCAAATCGCCGCTCATGCTTTATTCTCCTTTCTGACGTTCTCATCATTTTCATCGAGCCACTGCAAATTTTTAAACAAATCATCACGCGAATACTCCGCTAACTCGAAATTGTTTGTCATAACAATGGCCTCAGTTGGGCAAACCTCTGTACATAAATCGCAAAGAATACAAATTTCAAAGTTAATATCATACGTATCAATGATTTTCCCTTTTTTCGTAGGGTCTGGATGCTTCTTCCCTGTTAGTTGAATACAATCAGTTGGACAAATGTTAGAACATTGGTTACAAACAATGCATTTTTCTGGATAGAATTTTTGAATCCCTCGGAAGCGATCTGGTAGTGGTAATGGTTGATTGGGATAATCGTACGTTACTTTTTTCTTACTTAAGTTGCTAAGCGTATATTTTAAACCTTTAAATAGCCCTTTCATATCTTACTGGCACCTCCCTCATAGATTAGAAGAATAACTCCTTAATCAATGCCGTTAAGAAAATATTTGCAAGTGCGATTGGCAATAATACTTTCCAGCCAAACTCCATCAATTGATCACCCCTGATACGCGGAAACGTAACGCGGAACCAAATAAGCAAGAAAACTACCGCGCTAAACTTTAAAGCAAACCATACAGCACCAGGAATAAAACCAAGAAACGGAATTGGCTGCCATCCTCCTAAAAACAGCACCGTTATAAGCGAAGCCATTCCAAAGAAGTACACGTACTCAGAGAGCATAAAGAATGCCCAGCGAAACCCTGAATACTCGGTATGATATCCAGAGATAAGTTCTGATTCCGCCTCTGGTAAGTCAAACGGTGTCCGGTTGAGCTCTGCAACTGCTGCAATTAAGAAAATTACAAAACCGATCGGCTGCGCAAAAATGTACCAAACTTTCTCCTGCCCCGCTACGATTTCATTTAAATTGAGACTGCCAGCTAATAAGACAACGCCAATCACGCTCATTACAAGCGGAATCTCATAGGAAATCATCTGCGCCGCCGCACGCATCCCGCCTAAAAGTGAATATTTATTGTTTGATGCCCATCCTCCGGTCACAACACCAATCGTTGTAATCCCTGATACAGCAATATAGTAAAGAAGCCCTACTCCGATATCTGCAAACTGAAATTTATCTGTAAACGGAATGACTGCAAGCACCATAAAAGCTGGTGCGAATGCAATAACAGGTGCCAATATAAACAGCGGCTTATCTGCAGCTTTCGGAATGCTATCTTCTTTTAATAAAAGCTTTAAAACATCAGCAACTGTTTGCAATAAACCAAATCTGCCGCCGACCTGATTCGGTCCTATCCGTCCTTGCATAAATCCCATTACTTTTCGCTCTGCTAAAATCCCATATGTAACAAATCCAAGGACAGCAAATAATAAAAGCACCGCTAATCCGAAAAAAATGAAAAAATTCGTCCAACTTGCCGATGACTCTAAGAGGCGCTCTATCATCACCCATCAACCTCCCCAAGTACAATATCAACGCCGCCTAAAATGGTAATTAAGTTCGCGATATTTTCACCCTTCAAAAGCTTCGGTAAAATTTGGAGGTTATAGAAAGATGGCCTGCGGAACTTTAAGCGATACGGCTCTTTCTTCCCTTCGCTAGCAATATAACAGCCTATCTCTCCGCGCGGCGACTCAATGCGGACAAATGCCTCACCCTTGGGCACCTTAATAATTTTCGGCACTTTCGCCAACACCGGCCCTTCTGACGGGAATTGCCGGGCCGCCTGCTCAATAATTTTGAGGGATTCCTCAATTTCCTCCATCCGGCAAACATAACGATCCCAAGCATCCCCCACGTTTCCTACCGGAACATCAAAATCAAAACGGTCATAAATAGAGTACGGTTCATCCTTGCGAAGATCCCACTTTACACCTGTGCATCGTAAATTTGCTCCGCTAAGTGAATAAGAAAGTGCATCTTCCGCGCTATATATTCCAACGCCCTTCACACGTTTTAAGAAAATTTCATTTCCGCTCACAAGATCATGATAACCCTTCAATTGCTCTCTCATATACGGAACAAACTCGCGAACTTTTTCAATCCAGCCATCTGGGGCATCCCACTTTACACCGCCTACCCTCATATAATTGAACGTTAACCGCGCACCACAGAGCTCATTTAAGAGATTAATAATCATCTCTCGCTCCCGGAATGCATATAGAAACGGGCTAACCGCTCCAATATCAAGAAGATTCGTTCCCCACCAAACGAGATGGCTCGCAACGCGACCAAGCTCCATCGCAAGTACTCGCAAATATTCGGCCCGCTCTGGAATCTCAAGCCCCATCATTGTCTCAACAGCGTGACAGATCACATAGTTATTCGTCATCGCCGATAAATAGTCCATTCGATCTGTATAAGGGATAATTTGTGTATACTGCAAGTTCTCTGCGATTTTCTCTGTTCCGCGGTGTAAATAACCAATGACAGGTGTAGCTTCCTTTATAATTTCCCCATCAATTTTAATAACAAGCCTAAATACACCGTGTGTACTCGGGTGCTGCGGCCCTACATTTAAAAGCATTTCTTCTGTACGGATCATATTGCTACACCTCCACATCGAGTGGTTCATAATCTTTTCGAAGCGGATGACCAGCCCAATCTTCTGGCATTAAAATACGCGTTAAATTCGGATGCCCTTCAAACGTAACACCAAGCAAGTCATATGCTTCTCGCTCTGGCCAGTCTGCCCCGCTCCATAGCGGCGCAATCGATGCTACTCGCGGCGACTCCCTGTCCATCTTCACCTTCACTGCGACAGATTGTTTCTTTCTATATGAAAATAAGTGAACATACACTTCCATATGTGTAACAAAATCCGTAGCATGTAACTCCGACATATAATCAAAGGCAAGTCCTTCATGGCCTCGCAATAATTCCATTACTTCGTAGTACCTTTCCAGCTTAACAACAAGTGTTGGTACATCCTTCGAAAGTTTATTAATATAATAATCTTCTAATGAATTTCCATCCATTTTCTCCTTAATAATCTCTACATAAGCATCCAGATATGGCTGATTCGGAGATGGTTCCTCTTGCTTCATCTCTTCTTCTCTCTTGCCCACAGCGCCTTTTGCCTTAGCAGCAGCCGCTGCCTTTGCTTTTGCCGCTGCAATCGCCTTTGCCTTTTCATCATTAGACGTTGTTCCTTCCTTGGATACCTTCTGTTTCGCTAGCGCTGCCGCTTTTGCTTTTGCTGCTGCTACCGCCTTTGCCTTCGCTTTTTCCTTTTCTTCTTCTGATGGGGATTCA
>NZ_NTRO01000001.1:0-128105 GCF_002560575.1 Bacillus sp. AFS023182
TTAATGGGGTTCACTTTAAATCATATGGATGCTATTTTTCATCATTACAATGCTACTGTACTTTCACCATCTTCAGCTTTTCTCTTTGTTCATCATTTGCCAAATTGAGTAGCGTCTTTTCAACGTGTGGTTGCAGGTGCTCAAGCGTTACACTTGCCCCCATTTTCTCCGTGTGATCAACAAAGTTCAATAGTGCCATCGCTCCTGAAGCATCCATATAGTGCACATCATTTAAACGTAATATCAAATGAGATTTCACTTCTTGTAACGAAGAGAAAATACGATCAACAGATAAGAAGGAAAGCGGCCCCTGAATCATATACATTTCCCCTTCTCCTTTTATAATAGAAGCTTTTCGTTTCTTGCATTGCACCATATATAAAATGAAGGAAAGTAGTATACCAAACGCAACAGCAATCATTAAATCAAACTTCACTGTAACTACCATCGTGAACAGCATCACAATAACATCACCTTTTGGCGCTACATGCATCTTTTTCATACTATCCCAATCAAACATGCCGATGCCTGTTAAAATTAAAATACCTGATAATACTGCAAGTGGAATATATTGCACAACTGCACCGAGTCCCATAATGAAAATAAATAAAACTACGCTATGCACACAAGCAGACAATGCTGTTTTCCCACCACTTCGTATATTCACAATGGACCTTACAGTTGCTCCTGCCCCTGCCAATCCGCCAAACATTCCACTAACGATATTACCTATTCCCTGTCCAATCAACTCTTTATTACTTTTATGCCGCGTGCCTGTTACATTATCCATCACAACGGATGTTAATAATGAGTCAATTGATCCTAATAACGCAATACTCAGTGCCGGTAAAATCATTTCTAGTACAACCGCTCCACTAAAAGATGTCAAATGAAGTGACGGCATTGCTTCTGGAATGGCTCCAATCTTTTCAATCATCTCGTTTAATGGTATCGCTCCCACAAAAGGTAATTGAATCGTAAGCCCCTGTAATACATGAGAAAATAACGGCAGTGTTGCCGTAACCCCAACTAGTGCAATTAAGCTCGATGGAATTGCTTTTATCCACTTCCCTGCAACAAGCATAACGAGAATTGTTAACAAAACAAGTAAAAAGCTATTCTTTACATGCTTCATTTCTCCTAAAATAATCAGAAGTGCAATTCCATTCATAAATCCCGAAACTACAGAATATGGAATATAACGGATATACGAACCGAGCTTGCATATACCAAATAAAATTTGAAATATCCCTGCCATCATAAATGCGATAAAGCTCGCTTCTAATCCGTGAGTCGCGATCACTCCTGTCGCAATCACTGTAATCGGGCCTGTAGGACCTGTTACTTGCCCGGCTGTTCCGCCAAACAATGCAGCAAATAACCCAGCAAAAATGGCGCCGTATAATCCGACTAACGCACCTTCAGACGTTCCTGTTGCAGCAATCCCAAATGCAATCGCAAGCGGCAGTGCAACAATTGCAACAGTAAAACCTGCTAAACACTCTTTCGCTATTCTTTGAATCATAAAAAAATCACCTCGATATAATGTCCACGTTCCATTGTAGCGTGGACAAAGCACATTCGTCAGTGCCTTTTAGAATAAACTCTTGACAGTATCGTGAAGTAATCGCCTTCATTTTTCAAATCCCCTTCTCGCTAACGCTTTAGAAAACAATTCCCCTATGCTATAATGAACGGATTAAATCTTTTACTATATATTTGGAGGCACTATGCTAACTTTTGAAGAAAAATTATCGATTATCGAATCTTTCCCAGAGTTGGAAAGAAAGAACGTATCATTAAAACGTGTGAACTTTCATTTTGAAGAAAGTCGCTTAGACAAAAAGAACGTTGTATATCATTTACACCCAAACGGTAACGGATTCGTATACGCAGGCGGCATTAGCGGTTATAAAACAGATGATAAAGGCATGGTTAACATCCGTGAGTTCTCAGCAGAAGAACTACGCTCATTAATCCAAAAATCCATTGACCTTCTATCTCAAGAACAAGAAGAAGTAGTAGCACAAGCTGCACCTGCTAAAGAAGAAGAGTGGCGCAATGAAGACGGCCATATTCTTACTCTTATCCAAGAAGACGATATGTGGAATGTGTACGCCGGCAGTAACTTAGACGGTACATTTAACTCTTATCCAGAAGCTGCAGAATACCTTGATGAAGAAGGTTTCTCGCGTAAATAATAAAAATGCCTTTCNNGAAAGGCATTTTTATTATTTTTTAGCACCTTTTAACGATTCTCTAAGTACAAATTTCTGCAGTTTTCCGCTCGCATTACGAGGCAGTTCATCTGCAAATATGTAGTGACGCGGACGTTTATAGTCAGCTAATTCATCACTTTCTTTACAATAACTTTCTAAATCCGCTTCCGTAATATGTTCATCTTTTTTCACCACTACCGCAACAACACGTTCGCCCCATAGTTCATCTGGTTCACCAAGTACAGCAACATCTAGTACGCTAGGATGACTATGCAGAAAATCTTCAATTTCACGCGGATAAATATTTACCCCACCACTTATCACCATATCGTCAACACGATCTGCTACATATAAATAACCATCTTTATCAAAATAACCAAGATCGCCCGAATGGTACCAACCTTTATACATAGACTTTGCGTTCGCTTCTTCACGATTATGATATCCTGCCATCATGGTTGGTCCACGTGAAATAATTTCTCCCACTTCATACGGTGGTAACACGTCATCCGGTTCTGCCGGGCCCTCTTCGCTTGGTTTTACAATTCGAATTTCGTGACTAAAGCAAGGAGTTCCAGCTGAACCGGCTTTCGTAATTTGATCTTCTTCTACTAAGAATGCAATAACCGGCCCCATCTCTGTCATTCCATAAATTTGGACAAGATCAATATGTAGACGCTCTTTACATTCTTTTACGAGCGCTGGCGCCATCGCAGCTCCCCCATATATTCCAATTTTCATCGAACGCAATTCATATTGTGATAAATCCTCTTGTAACATCATATTCCACATCGTTGGTGCAGCAAAGAATGTCGTGATTTTTTCTTTTTCAATTGTATGTAGTACCGTCTTTGTATCAAATTGATGTAAAATAATATTTTTCCCACCAACTTGAATTCTTGGTATAATACCAGCATTTAATTCACCGCAATGATATAACGGTGCTACTACAAGCCCAATACTATCACGGTTATATTTTAAGAAATACGTGCAAATCATGCTATGTTCAGCCATGTCACGATGTCGATGTAACACCCCTTTTGGATGACCTGTTGTACCACTTGTATAGAGCATAGAGCAATAATCTGTTTCCTCAACGACAATATCCGCCGGCTCAGATGAAGCAGCATCTACCTTTTCATGATACGAAGCAGCGTATGAAGGCACATCATCTTCTATATACAAAAAAGAACTGTTTGGGAAATCTCGTTCAATGGCAGCAACTGTCTTTTCAACAGCTTTTTCAAATACAACAACTTTGGAGGACGCATCTTGGAGAATATAAGTTACTTCTTTTGCTTTTAAACGGAAATTAATTGGATTGAAAATCGCTCCAATTTTAGCGCAAGCAAGGTAAACGTTTACAAATTCATGGCAGTTATATAAATAAACTGATACAGTATCCCCTTTTTTCACACCTTCTGCAAGCAGAGCATGCGCTGTTTTATTGACCTGTTCATCCCACTCTTTATATGTCCAGCGGATATTCTTTTCAGGTTCCACTAACGCTTCTTTATTTGCATATTTCCCTACAGATAACTCAAAAATCCTCCCAATCGTCATATACATGTCAAAATATGCCCCCTTTTAACTTTCATAAATCTATCATTTCGTCTATAAGTAGACATTTCCTCTACATTTTTACCTTCTTTTTCTGATCATTCTCGACATTGTTTTACAAACATATCCTATTTTGATTTGCAGGCATCCAAGCCGTGGCTATGAAGGCAAAAAGTGATATCCACTCATTTTCTCCTTTTGTTTTAACATGGCATAGGGCGAAAAAAGGCACTGGCCGTTTAAAGACCTGGATGAGAAAATTTCAAGGTGTGGCAACCAAATACCATGATAACTCTCTATTGATTCAGATAGCTTGAAATGCAAGTAGAACAAATGTTAATGTTTATTTCAGCGCGTCCAAAATCCAATCATACTACGGCTGAATTCTTGAAAAGTGCATAATAAAAGACCTCAAAAAGAGGTCTTCTTATTTAAAGAATAGTGATGCTAAGACAAAACCTAGTACAATTACAAGGATTAGGATGCCGATACCTTTCCAACCTAAACTACCTACTAAATCAGCAAGGTTTCCAGTTCCAGCCCTATTAAATGCATCATTCATATTTCCAGTTGGATTTCTTTTTAACTCTTCTTGCCTTAGTCTTTCTCTTGCTCTTTCAGGAGTTTCTTTGTCCTCGCTCATTTTGAAACCTCCTATTTTTTGTAATCATAACACAATTTGTTCATTACAAGGAGGCGATTATTAATTAGTTGCTTCCCCCGCTTTAACTAATAATCCGTGGAGGATGAGCCCCCACGGATTAAAGTTTCACTTTATGAGAATAGCTCTTTTAAAATTTCAAGCTTATCTTCTGTATATTTAATGTAACCATCATTATATGATTTCGGATCTTTCGGGTTTGCGAAATGCGTAATCGCCCCCGTTTTTGGATGAACAAATTTACTTGATGCACCGCAACCAAGACCGATAATGGATTGTACTTCTTCCATAATTACGATATTATAAATACTTTCTTGCGTCGGCATTGCGTAACCAACATTTTCTAAGTTACCTAAAATGTTCTTTTGGCGGTATAAATAATACGGTACGTAGTTATGATTCTTTGTCCACTCTTCTGCTTCATGCATCATCGCTGTAATTTCTTCGCGACCTGCCACTTTATATTTACGCTTATTTTGCGTCATTTCAGAAGCACGTTTAAATGATAATGTGTGAACTGTTAATGATTCTGGCATCAACTTTTCTGTTTCATCTAACGTATGTTTGAAGATTTCTAACCCTTCACCAGGAAGACCAATGATTAAGTCCATATTAATATTGTTCATTCCCATTTGACGTGCCAGATGATACTTCTCAATCGTTTCTTCTACCGTATGATGACGTCCAATTGCTTTTAACGTTTCTTGATGGTACGACTGCGGGTTAATACTAATACGGTCAATGTTCCATTTATTTAATACTTCTAGTTTTTCTGGCGTAATCGTATCTGGACGACCTGCCTCAACTGTTACTTCGCGTACTTCTTTCACATCCGGGAACGATTGGTACATTTCCTCATACAGCATATCCATCTCTTCTGCTGTAATACTTGTCGGTGTACCGCCTCCGTAATAAATCGTTGTAACCTTAACACCTTTTTCTTTTAAAAACTTACCGATTTCACGAACTTCATAATGCAGACCGCCTAAGAAAGAATCCACCGATCCTTGACGCCCATTAATCGCATAAGCAGGGAATGTACAATATGCACATTTTGTCGGACAAAACGGAATACCGATATAAATACTTACTTCTTCTTTCAAACGATATAAATCTGGAACAACTGCTAATTGGCAATCAACAATGCGCTGCAGAAGTTCAATTTTTTCTTCGTGGATTAAATAGCTTTCACGAAGTTCCTTATGTGCTTCTTCTTTTGACATACCGTTTTGAAGCATTTTGTGAAGAAGCTTTGTTGGACGCACTCCTGTTAAAATGCCCCAACTCTGTTCCAATCCTGTTAACTGCTGCAGAACAGAAAGATACACATAAGAAACCACATGCTTTACCTGCTTCATTCTTTCTTTTTCTTCTGTAAAAGAAGATAAATCTTTTGAGAACGTTTCTTCATATACATCCCCAGTTTGAGCGTCTGTTAAACGTGCTGAAGCTGTCACGTTTCCTTCTATCTGTATTTCAACAATAAGATTCGCATCTTCTTTCTCAAATCCTATCGTACTTTCTTCAAAAAATAAGCCGCTAATATTTTGCAGCGGACGTAAAAAACGATCATCTTGTAACGTTTTTATTGAAATTAACAACACTTATCACCTTTTCATTTGTAAACTCTCTTTAGTTTACTTGAAGGGCGTTTTCAGGTCAATACAGAAGCTTTTACCTCATTTTCCCGGAAAGACAAACACTAAGAAACGCAGCTTTCAGGCTGCGTTCTTTCGTCATCTTATCACCATTTATGAACCTGCGAGTGATTTTTTAGAAATGGAAGTGGAAATTGCTTTCGAAAATGTTCTTTAATCATATACTCGACTCCGTTTTCACTATTAGAACGCGTAATCCAGTCTGCTGCTTGTTTCACTGGAACAGGTGCATCTCCCATCGCAACTCCTAATCCAACATTCTCGATAACATCTAAATCTTCCAAACTATCTCCAATTGCTACCATTTCACTCAGTTCGATTCCAAGGTGTTCTCCCAATAATTGCAATCCTCTTAATTTCGATACATGCAGCGGAAGAATTTCTATCCTTCCCCCATCGGATTCTACATACTCGACATTTTCAAACGCTTTTTTCAACGTTTTAAGCGCACGTTCTCTTTCTCCTCTACTGGCAAAGACAACATCAATTTTCGGAGCTGCAACAGGTTGATCACGAAGTGCGTCCCCTAATGAATCTACAAATTGAACAGGATAAAATAACGGGTCCGAACTCGATAATACAGTGCGCGCAATTAAGTTTGGTGTATTTCGTTCACGGTTACCAATAGAAAAACGTTCATGTGAAATACGGATATTACATTCAAAATGTTCCAGTACTTGCACGATATTAAACGTTTTTTCCTCTGATAATCTTTTTTGAATGAGCGGTTTATCTAATGAAGCAGAAATAAAAGCACCGCTATGCGTAACTAATATGGAATCTAGTTTTAATGACTTCGCTATTTTATGAGCTGATTGAAAGTGCCGACTTGTAAATAGCGTAACATATACACCTTTTCGCTTTACAAAATCAATCGCTTCTCGTGTTCCTTTTGGTATCTTCCCGTTTTTCTGCATGAGTGTTCCATCTATATTAAGAGCCAACAAGCGATAAATCATGACGCATTCCTCCTCTTAGCTGCTTTTACTCTATCCATAATTTATGAAAGAAATTTATTAATTAGAACGAGTTAGAATCCTTGTCATAAATTTGGTTTATGATATACGTATATCATCAGTAAAGGGGATATCCATATGAAAGCACCTCCTTCTTTTTATGAGGGCGATACATTAGAAGTTGCTAAAAATTTACTCGGTCAGAAACTTGTACATATAGTAGATGGAATCAAACGAAGCGGGTTCATTGTAGAAGTAGAAGCGTATAAAGGGCCAGATGATAAAGCTGCACATAGCTATGGCGGAAGACGAACCGAACGAACGGAAGTCATGTTTGGTGCACCAGGACATGCCTATGTATATCTTATTTATGGTATGTACCATTGTTTTAATGTCATCACTGCTCCAGTTGGTACCCCTCAAGGCGTTCTCATCCGGGCACTAGAGCCTATTGATGGAATAGAAGAAATGAAAATAGCACGCTATGGTAAAACGGAACTTACGAAAGCACAATACAAAAATGTAACGAACGGACCTGGAAAGCTATGCCGCGCACTTGGAATTACTTTAAAGGAACGAGGGCTATCACTGCAAGGGGATGAACTATATATTGAATTAGTCCCTGAAGAACAACATCTCTCCTCTCAATATGAAATAATGACTGGTCCCCGCATCAATATTGACTATGCAGAAGAAGCCGTTCATTATCCTTGGCGGTTTTATTTTAATGGTCATCCATTTGTATCTAAATAAAAAAGACGTTTCCCTCCCAGGAAACGCCTTTCTAATTAAGCTTGATATGAAGTATATACTTCTTCAAGCGGCTTCATGATAATTTTGTTAATGTCGCCGATTACAATATTTAAACGTTGCTCTGCTTCCATTAATTTTACGATTTTTGGATCTTGTTGAATAAGCGCTACAACTTCTTGTGCTTTTTGGTTATCTTCTTCTGTGATTTCTTGGCCTTGCATCATTTTTTGTTGTAAGCCCATTTGCATTGTACGGAATTGATCAAATAGTTGTTTTGACGCTGCATCTCCTTGTACTTCTGCATAACTTTCTTTTAGTGCTTGAAAATCTGTATTTTCTGCGATTGCTTTTTGTAATTCATATGCAACATCATGAATATTTTTTGTCATTGTATTTTTCCTCCTTTAGAGAGCTCGGTCTATTTTCCCTCGCTCTTTGAGTACCTTGTGATACGCACCTTTTTACAATAACAAACTATACACGAGATGTGAAGAAATTTCACTTTATTTATAATTAGAGGCATCCGATTAGCTGAAAAGCAGCAATAACAATCCTTGAATCAGTCCAATCGTCCCTCCTAATAACGCTCCTAAATATGTAATCATCTTCAGTTCACTTTTCGTAATCGATAGCACAAGATCTTCTAATCTCTCTGTTGAGAATGTAGATACTTCTTGTTGTACGATTTCAGCAAGACGTAAATTTTTCAAAATCTGTTCGGTATTGTTTATTCCAAACACTAAACCTTTTTTCACTAAACTTGGAATCATTGTTTGTACAACCTTTTCCCTAACTGGTTCACACACTTTTTGAACAGATTGATCGAAAAATCCTCTTACTGTTTCTTCTATTTTAACTGTTGATAGAATTGACTTTACAAGCCTTTCTTTCTCTATAAAGGATTCCAGTTCCTTCACTTCTCTTCCCTTTAATTTCTCCCACTCTTTTTGCAGTACATCACTTAAAAGCTGCTTCGTTCCTTCTTGTTCTAAAAACTTAATCACTTCTGGTTGCAGACGATCCACTAAACTTACATTCCCTAAAAACATACCTACTAAATTTAATAATGTACCTCGTGAAGCAAAGAAGTCATCAATCATTTTAGCAAGGCGCTCTTTTCCCTCTGCACTCTCAAAAAAGCTTTTACCTCTATCTAAAATAAATGATGCTACATTCGGAATCATTTGCTCCACTTTTTCATGAACAGAACTAGGTAAAGCTTGTTCCCACGTATATGTATAATATTGTGATAAAAACGCCTCAATTTTTTCCACAATCATATTTTCAATTTGTTGGACTGCCTTTCCTTCTACATCCTCTAAGCCCCATTTTTCTAAAACCTCTCGTAATGATTGCTCGTTCACCAAAATTTTATCTACCTCTAGTTGTACCCACTGAATAAGCTCTTGTTGAAACTTTTCATCTGTTAACTTCTTTCCGATTCCTTCTGGCGTTAACAAATGATCCACAACCATTTTTCCTAGTTGCACCGCAAGTTCATCACGACGTTTCGGAATCAATCCTGGTGTAAACGGTACTCGAAACTTTCCAATATAAATAGGGCGATGCGGGCGAAATAACATTTTAATCGCTAAATGATTCGTATACCCACCAATTATCGCTCCTAACCCTGTTGTTGTTAACATATTTAACCACATATTCATGACAATATCAGCCTTCCATTTCTCCAAATATATATCTATATCTTACTACAACTTGTTATAAGAACAATACGCAACCATCACTTCATTTTGCGATATACTTGCTTTCGCTTGGCGAAAAAAATTCTGACCGATTCTATCCATATCCATAGCCGGAATCCTACCTCCCACCTAAAAGAAAAGTTTTTCTGTCCGTTTTTCAACTCTTGTACTAACACATTGATCATCCAAAAATAGAATATCGTTATACGGGCAACAGTATAATGGTATGGAAACATGTTTACCATGTATGATGAAACCGTTTTGAAGCCATTACCGCGCAACTTCACAAGAGAAACCAAAAAAATTGAGCCGCTTTCTCTTCTCTTTTTACATAATGGATTCAATAGAGCACTTCCAATTATACATGCTAATTCGAAAACAACATGATTATTCACTGGCCGAAAGAGCTTCCCACGGCCCATTACGGTTGCATCCATTTACACCGTAACTGAAAAAGGAGTGACTACTATATTGAAAGATCATATTTACACATTACAAATTTCTACTGATCATCCAAGGTCGTTAACATTGCCCTATATATTTTCTAGTCCTTCTCTCTTTACATTTATTTCCTTCGGCACACGACATACGGCATGTGAAAATATTGAAATTCATTATACTTATGCTCACGAAATTATAATTGGCGAACAAATTGCGAAGGAACTTTATCTCCCGTTTTCAACTACCGTTCATGCTTTCATTCAAAATCAAACACTTATATTAGGGCCATTAATCGGTATTTTCACAACAGGTTTTTCGGAATCAGCTTCTCATCCCATTGGCGACCGTTCCATCGGTTTCAAAGAGTTACTGACCACACCTCATTCTTTACACCCATTTGTTTTCTTATTTGGTGCACAACATATAAACTGGGATGAAGAAACAATTGATGGATACTTTTTCAGAGAGGGGAACTGGGCACAGTGTAAGGTTCCTTTTCCAAACGTTATTTATGATCGATTACCTAATCGGCAAGCAGAGCTTTACAAACCTATTGTTCGGGCAAAAAAACAATTACAAACAAAATACGCCATTCCATGGTTTAACTCAGAATTTTTCAATAAATGGAATATACATCAGCTTCTTATAAATGAAAAAACAGTCGCTTCCTTTTTACCTCAAACAGAAACATTTCAGCACTTCGAACAAGTAGAGCGTTTCTTATCATCATACAAACACATTTATATGAAACCTGCACATGGTAGTTTTGGGCGCGATATTTATCAAATTCTTTATTCTGCTTCAGAAAACCGTTATTATTGTCGTTATCGTGAGAAGAACCAGAATAAATTACGAAAATATCACTCTTTGGAAACACTTATCAATCATGTTATGCAAGGTCAGGATTTAAAAAAGTTTATCGTTCAACAAGGAATTGTATTATTACGTATAGATGGGCAGCCAATAGATTTTCGAATTCATACAAATAAAAATCGTTTTGGTAATTGGAGAGTTAGTGCTATCGTTGTCAAAGTTGCTGGAAAAGGCAGTATAACAACTCATATAAATAGTGGCGGTGAAGTAAAGCTACTCCAAGATATCTTTCCTGATGCAACGGAGCGTATTCGAATTACGAATAAATTAACAGATGCAGCCTTACAATTAAGTTCTATTTTGGATCAGCATATAGAAGGAAATATCGGAGAAATTGGTTTTGATTTAGGTTTGGATAAAGATGAGAAGATTTGGCTATTTGAAGCCAATTCCAAACCTGGAAGAACCGTATTTCAGTCCGAAAAATTACAAGAATATAATGAACTGACGAGACAGTTATTTTATGAGTATGCCATACATTTAACAGAACAGCATTCTTCTCATTCAAAAAAGCTATTACCAGAAGATAAAACTTCCATCCTATAATAGGTGGAAGTTTTTTCATTACATCAGTTTTACCATTAGTTCAGTTTGTGTGCCACATGTCCCGCAATAGAAAACATGAACACAATATTGCTCCGAACTCTCCCCTGTTAACCCGTCTACTGCACTTAATAAATCTTGATCCATATATGCGCTATAAGCATCTGTATAATCTACAACTTTCCCATAATCTTGGAGTACATTCATGCAAATTTGACAACTATATGTTTGAGCCTCTAGCGCATTACAAAGTGGACAGATTGCCATTGATAACTCCTCCAATCATAGAGGTTTCATATTTACGATTAGTGTGACCTTCTTTTAGAAAAATACAAATTAAAAAAACGAAATAAAATCATTCTTTTTAGGTGGGAGAGAGCATCCGGCCATGCATAGAAGCTGTCAAATCTTCTTCCTACGCCAGACCTTAGCAGAAAACCAATAAAGAAAAAGAGTGCTAGCCACCTCTCGTTATCCACAGCCGTGACGTATATGGTGAAAAATCAAAGTTGGTTTATTCATTTACAAAATTTACAATTTATTAAACCGCATATCTTTCTACGTAACACCCATACTATGATTACACTCATCTCAAACGATGGATTAGCGCCAAACGGGCGATAATCTGGTTCAACTCCAGCTAATCCAACCAAAAAAACTTTTATACTCTAAGGAGGATATATTCCTATGGCAAACCAAAATAACCCATTAGTAGTACCAGGTGCAACAGCTGCAATCGATCAAATGAAATACGAAATCGCTCAAGAATTTGGTGTACAATTAGGAGCAGATTCTACAGCTCGTGCAAACGGTTCTGTTGGTGGCGAAATCACAAAACGTTTAGTAGCAATGGCTGAGCAAAGCCTTGGCGGATTCCAAAGATAAATATATATGGCAAAAAGGTCTCAGGGTATTCGCCCTGAGACCTTTCTTTTTACTGAAGCATTTGTAAAAATCGCTTCGTGCGTTCTTCTTTCGGATTTGTAAATACCTCTTCTGGTGTACCTTGCTCCACAACAACGCCGCCATCCATAAAAATGACACGGTTCGCAATCTGATGAGCAAAGCGCATTTCATGTGTTACAATTACCATCGTCATTCCTTCATTTGCAAGTTCCTTCATTACTTTTAGGACCTCTTGTACAAGTTCTGGATCTAATGCTGACGTTGGTTCATCAAATAATAAAACTTGTGGTTCCATCGCAAGCGCACGAGCAATTCCGACACGCTGCTGTTGTCCGCCTGATAGTTGGAATGGATATAGATTCATCTTGTCACCAAGTCCAACTTTTTCAAGGAAATACGTCGCTTTTGTCTTCGCTTCTTCTTTCCCCATCTTTTTCACTGTAACAAGCCCTTCCATAACATTTTGGATTGCTGTTAAGTGAGGAAATAGATTGTGGTGCTGGAACACCATACCTGTTTGTATACGAAGATTTACAATATCATTCTTCGTTATTTTTTTAGAGAAATCCAGTTCTTTATCACCAATACGAACAATACCTGCATTTGGTGTTTCTAATACATTCAGGCAACGTAAAAATGTTGTCTTACCAGATCCAGATGGTCCAATAATTACAACAACCTCACCTTTTTCCACGGATAAATCGATATGACTTAGTACAGTGTTCTCACCGAAACTCTTTTGTAAATGTTGAATTGAAATCATAAAAACAAAAACTCCTTTTGTAAAAGGATTATTTTAAAGTATAACGTTCTGAACGTTTTTCTAATATTTGTTGCACGATAGATAATAAGAAACAAATCACCCAATAAATAAGACCTGCTTCAAAATAAACAATTAAAAATTCATAGTTCATCGCTGCGATTTCCTGTGCTTTTCGGAACATTTCTGTTACTAAAATTAACGATGCTAATGAAGTATCCTTCACTAAGCTAATAAACGTATTCGAAAGTGGCGGAATCGATACACGTGTTGCTTGTGGTAAAATAATGCGTTTTAGCGCTTGTGGATATGTCATACCAATTGTATACGCTGCTTCCCATTGTCCTTTCGGAATAGACAAAATAGATGCACGAATAATTTCAGATGCATACGCACCAACATTTAATGAAAATCCAATAACAGCTGCTGGATATGGATCAATCTCAATTTGTAAAGTTGGAAGTCCATAGAAAATAATAAATAATTGTACAAGAAGTGGTGTTCCGCGAATAATAGATACATAGATACGAGCAATCCATTGTAAAATGCGACTATTTGAAATGCGAGCTAAAGCCGTGAAGGTCGCCAATATAATACCGATCACAAATGTGATAAGCGTTAATGGAATTGTCGTGAAAAGAGCACCCTCCAGCATAGGCTTGAAGGATGCTTGCATGATATCTATCCATGTAGATAATCGATCTGTAACGATTACACTACTTAGATACATTTTCACCGAACCATTTTTTCGTTATTTTGTCATACGTACCATCTTTTTTCATATCTTCTAACGCTTTATCTACTTCTTGTACTAATTTATCGCTACCTTTACGGAATAAAAACCCACTTTGTGATGCTTCTTTTTCTGTATCTGCAATTTTAATGTTTGCATCTTTTTTCGTTTGTAAATAATTTAATACTGATAATTTGTCATTGATTGTGAAATCAACACGTCCTGAGTTAAGTAATTCTACTGCTTGGCTAAATCCTTCTACACCTTGGATTTCTGCGCCATTTTTCTTTGCAATGTCCGCATAGTTACTTGTTAAAGACTGCGCTGCTTTCAAACCTTTAATATCTGTAAATGATGCTGGCTTATCTTTATCTTTTCGAACGACAAGTGCTGCTGAAGAAGAAATATATGGTTTAGAGAAATCATATTTCTTTTGACGATCTTCACGAATTCCGACCTCGTTTGCAACCATATCGAAACGTTTTGCATCTAGTCCAGCAAGTAAGCTGTCCCATTGTGTTTCTTTAAATACTGGTTTCACGCCTAGACGTTTTGCAATTTCTTCTGCTAACTCAACGTCAAATCCAGTTAATTTATTGCTTGAATCATGGAATGTAAATGGTGGATATGTACCTTCTGTACCAATTACAAGTTCACCACTTTGTTTAATTTTTTGTAATGCATCTTGACTACCTGTATCTTTTTTCTCTTCTTTGCCACAGCCCGCTACAATTCCGATCGCTAGTGTAGCTACTGCAAGCACTGAAAATAATTTCTTCATGATATTAGTCCTCCAAGTATTCAGATAGGAATTTAAAAACTATATTGATTGTATGCAATCTTGAACAATTTTTCAATGAAAATGTTCGTGATTAGTGTATCCTTTTTTTTCATAATCAAACAACATGATATAAAATCAATACATACAAAAAATAAGTAACGTTTTTAAATATAGCATTTATATAGGAAAAGGTAAAACAAAAAACCTTTCTTTTTAAATGAAAGAGAGCGGCCAACCATGCATAGATGCGGACAGGGCTGTTTTCGCCTCATGCCGCACGAAAAATCAATGTTGTTGCTTTTTGAGATAAAGAAAGGGAACTCCTATGATTTGAGTTCCCTTTCTCCATTAAAGTCCCTGTGGAATAATGAGTGTTTCATTTATAAGAACTTTCGATAAACCTGTGTATTGTGAAGCGGTTTAAAGCCTAAAGAGTTGTACAACCTCTCAGCACTTTCATTTCCCTCTAAAAAACATATTCGAATTTCTTTGTACCCTGTTTCTAACATCTCGTTCATACCGAATTGTAAAGCCTTACGTCCATATCCCTTTCCTTGGTGACTTGGCGCAACCATTAAATTATCTAATATCCCTTCCCCAGTCGTAACCGATGCAACAATTTGCTCACCTTCTAACACCAAATATACATTATTTTTATTGTTTAATTTGTATGTTTTTACACTGTCTTCCGGAGCGAGGTAAGGTTTAATATCATTCTTTTCATGCAGCTCGTAATAACATGCCTGCACCATTTTTACAAACTGATCAAAAAATCGATCTTCATATTTAATAAACTTAATTTCTGTTTTAGGAAAGGCCCCTCCCTTGTATACCGATTCAAGTGAACCCCACCATTTTTCAAACCCCATTTTCTTAGCAAAACCAGTAGGGTTTTCTGATTCGACTCTCATATAAGTACATACAAAATCCGGTTTTGTTTCAGAAATCACCTCTTCCATCGCTTTATATAATGTAGAACCAATACCTTTTAAACAGGAATCTGGTTCTACATAAACACTGATTTGAGCAATAGACTCTCCAGCACTATTTGTATAGACAGATGAGTATGAGAACCCTTCAATTCCATTTTGTTCATATAAGAGAAATTGGGTAGAATTTAGGACAATATCCTCTAAAGAACCTACCTCTTCTTCTATCTCCATACTCTGTATTAGATGTAATATACTGACCTTATCTTCTTCCCTATAAGCACGTATCATTTAAATAATCCCCATCTCCCATTGCATAATTAGCCTGATGCGTATTCCACGACCCTATCCTTTAACGGCACATCGCACAATCATTAGTCCTATGTTTGTTGTCCAGAATTTGAAACCAACTTAAATCCACTTTACGTTTCCCTTCTTCTGAGCACAAAAAATACGCCTCGTCAATTTCGCCAATACCTTAAAACGATATCGGCGCACAGAGGGCAGGTGCCCCTGTTTCTCAACACCTTTAAAAGAGCTTGCTACATTAGCAAGCTCTTTTAAGAATCTAATACACAATACCCAATCATTCCGCACAATAGCAAAAAGAAAGCAATGTTAAATGTAACTGATAATTCTTCCATCCCTATCTCCCCCTTTCCTCCAACATATCACATGGATAAGGAAAGATACGGAAGCATTTGTAAACATTGCTTTAAAGTTTTCTGAACATTTCGTGAAAGTTACGCACTTTGACTTCCTTCCATTTGTGTTTTGTACATTTCATAATAACGACCTTTTTTCTGCATTAATTCATCGTGAGAACCCTTTTCGAGAATCGTTCCCCGGTCGAGTACAATAATTTGATCCGCGCTCTTAATGGTTGAAAGGCGATGTGCAATGATAAAGGTTGTTCTTCCTTTCTTTACAACCTCTAGCGCGCCCTGAATCATCGCCTCTGTCTCTGTATCAATACTTGAAGTCGCTTCATCTAACACTAAGATGGCAGGATCAAATGCTAGCGCACGTGCGAAGGATATAAGTTGACGCTCTCCAGTTGAAAGCGTACTTCCTTTTTCCGTAATTTCTTCTTCTATATTGTTAGCAAATCGCTCTGCTCCTACATCGTGCAGTGCTTTTATAACTCGATCATTTGAAATCTTTGGATGCTCTAAACTTACATTCGAAGCTACCGTACCACTAAATAAAAATGGATCTTGCAGCACAATCCCCATATGCTCGCGAAGTGCCTGCTTTGGTATATCTTTCACATCATACTCATCAATTGTAAGTTTTCCTTTTTGAAACTCATAAAATTGAAAAAGTACATTCATAATGGAACTTTTCCCAGACCCAGTATGACCAATAAGAGCAATCGTCTCTCCTTTTTTCGCCTCGAAAGAAATATTTTTTAACACCTCATCTTTTCCGTTATAAGAAAATGAAACATTATCAAATCGAACATTTCCATTCAGACGCGGGATACGCTCTTCCTGAAGTACTTCTCCCTTTTCATCCAACAGTTCAAATACACGTTCCGATGCAACCCGCGCTTGCTCTAAATTCGCGAGCTGATTTACCATATTTGTAATTGGTGAGAAGAGCCTTGTTAAATAATCGACAAATGCATACAGCACTCCTAAAGAGACAACCCCAGCAGCACTCAAAGAGGCGCCGCCAAAATACCAAATAACGGCCGTAAAAGCAATATTACGCAAGACTCCTACTAAGTTATGGGATGTCGCTGCATTTAAATTTAAAATTTTATTTTGATACTTAAAGTAATCTTCATTTAATTCTTCAAATTCTTTCTTTGTTGTACGTTCTTGACGAAATGCCTGGATGATAGGCATCCCTTGGATTGATTCATTCACTGTTCCATTAATATCTGATAACCGAGAGCGCATCTTATGATTGTACACCGAGGCATATTTTCGATATACAACAGCCCAAACAATTAAAATTGGTATGATGATTAAACATAGAAGCGCTAATTTCATATCAAGTAAAAATAAAGCAATAAAGATTCCAATAATATAAATAAAACTAGAAGCAAATGTCGCTAAAACTGTTACATATAACTCACGAATCGCCTCTGTATCATTCGTTACACGCGATACAATTTTCCCTGCTGGTAAATGGTCGAAATAACGGATCGGCAGGGTTTGAATATGAGAAAAAACATCTTCGCGCATAATTTGAATGATTTTATTCGATGCTTTCTGTAAGAAAAATTGCTTACCATATGCAAATAAAGATACAACTAATAATAGTGCAAAATATCCTCCGCCAAGTAAAAGCAATCGTTTCATCTCAGGTTTATAAAACGAATATACCTCTTTAGCTGTTAACATTTTTGCTTTATACACTTGCGTTGCTTTCCCACTTTGAACTGTAACGATATCTCCCTTTACAGAACGCGTTCCCTCTGCTGCAATTTTGTTAGGTACAAAGTAATAAGTGAAACCGACCTGTATAATACGAACTTCTTTTCCTTTTTGTTCCCCTTGTTCAAAACGGTCGCTTCGCTTATACCAAGTGCCGTTATATAATACTGCGTCCTCACCTTGCCCCGTTTCATACCAAGGCTTCTCAATGCCGACAATATGATCATCAATCATTACCTTTGCCACAAATGGCCCTGCGAGCTCTGCAATAACGAAAATAAATAACATTGCAAGTGCCACAAAAATCGTTCCTTTTACTTTCATGGCGTACTTAAATAACCGCTTTGAAACACTCATATTTTCACCTCACCCTCTATATTCTCACCCTGTTGTCTTTCAAACTGCTCCGCATACCAGCCGTCATTAGAAACGAGTCTATCATGCGTTCCCTCTTCTATGATTTCACCATTATCCATAACAAGAATCCAATCCGCATGCTGCACAGCTGACAGGCGGTGCGTTGTTATAATTGTTGTTTTTCCGCTTCTTTCTCTTCTTATATTTTCAATAATCGCCGCTTCCGTTCTGGCATCCACAGCCGATAATGAATCATCTAAAATTAAAATTTCTGGATTTTGAATAACAGCTCTCGCTATTGAAATCCGTTGTTTTTGCCCGCCAGATAAAGAAACACCTTTCTCTCCAACAAGCGTCTCTAATCCTTCAGGAAGAAACTCCAAATCTTTTTTGAATGCCGCGATTTCAATAGCCTTTTCAAGTTCCTCCTGACTTGCTTCCCTGTTTCCAAACAAAATATTTTCGCGTGCTGTTTTTGAAAATAGAATATGCTCCTGCGGTACATACCCAACCCAGCCTCGCACGCTTTCGGTTGAAATTTGACCAAGCGTAATGTCTGACACTGTAATATCCCCTTCTCCAAGTGGATACTGGCGAAGAAGTTGTCGAACAAGAGTCGTTTTACCACTCCCTGTTTTCCCAACAACGCCAAGCGTTTCTCCTTGTTTTAATGAAAAAGAAACATTTTTCAAATTAAGTTCAGGTGAGGCCGGATACGAAAAGGAAACTTTATCAAAATCGATATACTCTGGTTCGTGTACACGCATCGGCTTTTTCACGTTCTTCACGTCAGGCTCATACGCTAACGTTTCATTAACACGATCTAGCGAAGCATTCCCCCGCTGCATGACATTAATTAATTCACCAATCGCAAACATTGGCCAAATCATCATCCCAAGGTAAACGTTAAAGGAAACAAGTTCCCCAAGCGTCACCTTTGATTGGAAAACTAAAAACGCTCCATATACAAGACCAATTAAATAGCTAAGACCAACTAACATCTTCACAGTTGGCTGAAACAGTGCATCAATTCTTGCTACTTTCATATTTTTTTCATATACATCTGTTCCTAATTGATGGAATCTTTCTTCATCCGCTTTCTCCTGCACATATGCACGAATAACACGCACGCCTGCAATCGATTCAAGTACTTTATCATTCATATCCCCAAACGCATCTTGCGCAACGGTAAAGCGTTCATGTAACTTCTTCCCATATATATTCATCGCATATGCCATAATCGGCAGGGGAAGAAGCGCCGCAATTGTAAGTTGCCAACTAATTGAAAAGCCCATCATAAAAACAATTGTGAGCATATATAAACTAGAATCAACGAGCGTCAATATCCCAAATCCTGCAGTCATAGCAATCGCCTTTAAATCATTTGTCGCTCTCGCCATTAAATCACCAGTACGATTTTTGTGATAAAAGGTAGGTGTCATTTTGAGCAAGTGTCCCATAAATTTTGAACGCATCGTTTTTTCAAGCACGAATGCCCCGCCAAATAATTGGTGCTGCCATACATACGTGAGTACATATCCAACTATCGTCGTCACGACTAAAATACAAATATATTTCATAATTACTTCGCTTGTTAAAGACCCTATTTTTATATGATCAATTGTTAAACCGATTACTTTTGGAGGAATTATCTCTACTACATTTACAATTAGAAGCGCTCCAATTGCGATACTGTACCTCTTCCAATGTTCTTTAAAAAACCATGTTAACTTTTGTAATACTGAAAACAATGAAATCTCTCCCTTCTCGACCTTGTTTCAGTCTATCTCTGTTATCCACTATCAAAAGGCCCCACTTTTACATTACGTAATTTGTACTGTTTCATCATTACATCTCACCTTCCATATTTTTCTTTATCGAAACCATACAAAGTATGGAAACAACCAAAAGTAAAGACAAAAAAGCGCATACCGCCGCTTGACGATATGCGCAAAAACGCATAAAAGCGTACGTTACGAAATACGCAGCGTACGCTTTTTTGAAAACAAAAAAGCACTATCTTTCCGTACGGGTTGCGTAATGATATAAATGTTTTCCACCACGTAATACAGCTAAGCCAGTCATATTTACCATTACAATCATTACACACACCTCCTTGTTTTATTTTCCATTTTTAATTTTATAACTTGAGTAACTTTTCTGTCAATTGTTTTTTCATTATTTTACCAAACAAACTTTTATCACAAAAAATGAAAGATATACACTCCCTTTTCAATACTCGAAAAAAATTATCTATCAATAATATTATAATAACCTTATATTCCACTTATAAATAAGGTAAATCCCTTTCAGAAAGAGCATGCAAAATAAAAATCATATAAGAAATCATTCCCATAAATATTTTATTTAAAAAATATTATCCCCCACAATCACCATATACTCACTCTTACAAGTTGCTATTTTAGGAGGACAAATCCTGTTAGAAGCTAATCTACGGCTGTAGATTAACTTCTTTTTTATATAAATACAAATTGAAAAGCCATTCTTTTTAGTTAGGAAGAGAGCGTCCGGCCATGGATAGAATCATCAGTGCCTTTTTGCCCCCATGCCAAGCGAGAACAAAAGGAGAAAGCGAGCGGAGATTACCTTTTATTTTCATAGCCACGACTTAAGTGCTTGAAATTGAAATCCCCCCACTTCACTTCCTTTAGAGAAGATGGACTTCTCAGTTAAAATGGATACATCTATGTTGGAAAATCAAGTCGGATATATATTCTTTCATTCCCTATTCACTTATCTCATATGCTTTAGGGTTACTACTCATTACCCAATCCATTACATTCTCTAATAAAGATACAGAGTAATTATGTTGTTTTTCTAGATTCAAGCGAGACAAAATATCAAAAATATTTTTTGTATTTTCTTCAATACTCACTGCATCTACAAAATGGACTACATTAGGAGAAACAGTATTCATATATTGAAAATACTGCTTTTGTGGTTCTATAAGCCTTAGATGTTTTTCAAAGTTACTTCGTCTTTGGGTCGTATCATTTTCTTTCCTTTTTCTTAATTCTGTTTCACTTGTAGAAAGATGAATGTAGACACCCGGAAATCCTATCTGTTTCCGTTTCATTTGATTTACATAAAACTCTTTCAAAAACGGTAAAGTTTGTGGAAACTCCCCCTCATAAATCCAGTTATACCAAATGGGCTGAAAAATATCTCCATCAAATAAAACTACATCATACGATTTTAATTTTTCTTGTGCGAGTTGCCATCTTTCAACTTGCCTTTCGAGATACCAATTTTTCGGTTCAGGATTAGGGCGCTGAAATAAGAAATTTACTTCTGGAATCACATAAGCATTGTACAACTCCGCAATCCTTTTACACGTCGTCGTTTTACCAATACCACTGGCACCTTCTAAACAAATTAACGTCATACCGTACCTCCATTTACTAATTACTATGTAATTCTTTTTCCGAAACACGATTTCACTATTACGCTTCAATAGTTTAACACATAAATTAACCGAACTTTTTTTTCTAAAAAATGCTCTCTTCTTTTACTAACAAATTGTTCGCTATAGTCTGACTATTACCATATCCATTGACGTATAAAAATACATTTGTTACCCTTGATTATGTTAATTTAATACATAAATCCTCATTCGTATCTCGGTGAGGTAGAGGTTGCAGTCATTAAGAGTATCATTTCAGGAGATGTAGTGGCATCGATGAATGAATGGGAAAGGAATGGTTGCCGAAGTAAGACATGCCCACTGTGCATTCTTGCTGGGTCTGCTATTTAATAAGTGCAGAACTGTCACAAACAATTTGTTTGTGGAGAGCTATCGAGAGGTATGTCGTGGGTTTCCTATAAGATAGAAAGCACGTAGCGACAATGACACGTGCTTTTTTTGTTTTGTATGAAGCTTACCTTACTTCCTTTTTGGAAGGCATACATATCTCCTCGCTTGACTTGGTTATACTAACTTGGGAGGTATTCTTTTATGCAACAAAAAAAATGGGGCTTTTGGGTACTGACAGCATTTGTTGTCGGCAATATGGTTGGCGCCGGTATTTTCATGGTGCCTAGTACATTAGCACAAACAGCAAGCCCACTCGGTGTTACATTAGCTTGGTTAACAACAGGATTTGGTGTTTTAATGCTAGCTCTTGTTTTCGGTAATTTGGCAATTCGTCGTCCTGATTTAACAACAGGACCACAAAGTCATGCATATGCTTTATTCTCATCACCAAAAAAGAAAAAAATGGCTGGTTTCAGCATAGTTTGGGGCTACTGGGTCGCAAACTGGGCAAGTAATGTTGCTATTATTACATCTTTTGCAGGTTATTTATCACTCTTCTTCCCTATTATGAAAGATACACGTATCTTATTTTCAATCGGCTCTTTCGATGTGGAAGTTGGAAAACTGATTACATTCTGCATCTGTTCTTGCTTACTATGGGGAACACATATGATTTTAACAAACGGTGTAAACGGAGCCGGGAAATTAAACTTCCTAGCAACAACAACAAAGGTGACTGGATTCCTTCTATTTATCGTTGTTACTTTGTTTGCATTTCAAGCTTCTAAATTTGGACAATGGTACACACCAATGATTGATAAAGAAGGCGTGTCACATGGACTACTTTCACAAGTAAATTTAGCTGCCCTTACAACACTTTGGGCATTTATCGGTATTGAATCAGCCGTTCTTTTATCAAACCGTGCGAAATCGCCAAAAACGGTAAAACATGCTACTGTAGCTGGCTTATTAATAACTGTTGCCATTTATTTAGGAATTACAATTTTAACAATGGGTGTTCTTCACATTGATAAACTACAAACTTCTGAACGTCCATTAGCTGATGCATTAAATGCTGCAATGGGTCATGGCGGTGGGAAATTAATGGCACTCCTTGCCCTTACTTCCCTATTCGGCTCTATCTTAGGCTGGATTTTATTAAGCTCAGAAGTACCGTATCAAGCGGCAAAAGAGGGGTTCTTCCCTTCCTTCTTTGCAAAAACAAATAAAAAAGGAAGTCCTATTTACTCATTACGATTAACAAACATTATGTCACAAGTATTCTTATTCTCAACATTATCAGGGACAATTGCTGAGGCCTATACATTCGTTATTACTGTCTCAACCTTAGCCTACTTAATCCCTTATCTCGTTTCACCGATCTTCCAATTAAAACTTGTTGTAACTGGTGAAACGTATAAAAATGAAATGAGCTCACGAATTATAGATGGTATTGTCGCATTCATTGCCCTTTGCTATGCACTATGGGTTATTAAAACGGGATCCTCAGATATAAAAACATTCCTTCTTGGAATTGGCTTATTTGTAATTGGTTTCGCCTTTTATCCATTAATGAATCGTGATCAAAAAAGAAATAAAAACGAACAAGTTGCTTAAAGCAATTTGTTCGTTTTTATTTTGGTACAAGAAAGAAACCTTTATAATAGATGATAGAGGTGAAAAACATGTCAATTGAAACGCTATGGAGCGATCGCTTTCAAAAACATCTTCAAAACAGCATAATGTATTTTTTCCGGATGATTAGTGGTTTATTGTATAGCTTCATCTTTATCTCGTGTATCGGTGCTTATTATTACACCAAGTTTTTAAAAACAGCTCCTTCTAAAGGAATCTCATTATTACTCATCACAACTGTACTTACAATCGTTATAACGAGATGTAAGATCCGTACTTTTATCCAAAAGCCTGACGCTGTCTATTTACTGGCACTTGAAGAGAAATTAACACCTTATTTCAAACAATCTCTTTTCTATAATTACGCCATACAGCTTTTCCCATTACTATTTACGTTTCTAATCATTACACCGTTGGCAATACAAACATTACAGACACCTGTTCCATTCTTATGTACGATCTTTTTCATTTTAATGTTAATAAAAGGTTGGAACCTGTATATCAATTGGATATGGCGTGATCAATATAACAGCCAAATCTGGTTCATCATTCGATTCACTTGTAACGCACTGATTCTTTATATGCTCTTTCAGTCCGTATCAATCGTTCTATTCGGTGCTGTTCTCTTGCTTCCAGCCTTTATACTTATTTATACAGTAAAACAACCAACAAAACGAATTAACTGGGAGTATATCATTGAACAAGAAGAAAAAATGGACATGCACTTTTACCAATTTGCAAGCTTTTTCACTGATGTTCCGCAGCTGAAAAAACAAGTAAAGAAAAGAAAATGGCTAACAAATTGGATAGAACCTATATTACATAAAAACCAATCTACTTTTTTATATTTGAACACTTTATCATTCTTACGTGCAAATGATTATTTTGGAATATACATTCGATTAACTGCCATTGGTTCTTTTACTTTATATTTCGTACCAAATATATTTGTAAAAGGCGCTATTACTTGTTGTCTCTTATATATGACCTCGATGCAACTGCGTTCCTTGTGGAAATATTTTTCAGGAAATACTATTGTGGCATTATATCCGATTGCATCTGAAGAGAGGGTGCGTCAATTTCTTATTCTTTTATTTTCATTAGCAGTCGTTCAGCTAGCGGTATTTTCTATTATTATATTCGCTTCACTACAGCAGTTTTTACCTATCCTTTCAACTGTTATAGTCAGCATATTTTTTATTAAATTTATTATCGTACCAAAAACAAAAAAACGAATTTCTTCATCGGAAATTTAAATGAATGATTGTGTATTCTGTTTTTATATTTTCAACAATTAAATAGATTAGGAGAAGTAAAATAAGTACATTAAAGAAAGTATCTATATAACATAACTAATGAAACACTCATTAAATAGCAAAACTAACTCTAGAAGATATGTACCTAGGATGATGTATCTTCAATTTATTGAACTACCCCACCTACCTCTACACGCGCTTGAGGTGGGGGATTCTCCTGTTTCGGTCCTAGCCAAAACAGTTACCCTCGATAAAATTGTTTATAGAACCTATAGACACACTAAAATATCTGCTTCATTTTATTTTATATAAACGAAAAAAAGAACTCATTAGAAGATGAGTTCTTTTTCGGCTCGTGTTCTTCAAATAAAATTTTTAAAAGAAGACAGTTACAATTGTTACATTTATATATTATGGAATCAAATATTTTTTTTAGGAATTACCATAATGTAATAAAAATTCACAATGCTCACGCTACACTGCGATAATAAATGACACAACACACAATACGCCAATCACCATAACCACCTAGGCTGGTTGCTTAACTGTATTGGTTATATTGCTAGTTTCTTATTTCTTTTGAATTGACTTTCTCTTTTTACAACGCTGTTTTCGTAAGAATTGTTGCTATCTTGACCATACTGATAAAAGGTTGACTTTCAACTAGTAAATTAGATTTAAAGGAGGGTTAACATGAAAGATGAATTAAGTATAAATATCTATTTAGATGAAACTGATACTCCGTTTTCAAGATATTATAGCTCAGATGATGTTCACCTAAGCTCTGACCTTGAAGATTTTATTTTGTCAAAGCTACACAGTGGCAAAAGAAAAGAAGTAGAAATATTTTTTTCAGGTCAGAATGATTTTGATGAAAAGTCATTGAAGACTGCCACATTTAACACTTTTTCTAACCTTTTGAACGAAGAGGAATATACATATGCTAGAAATGTCAAAAAGGCTATTGTTTTGTTTGTGATTGGTATTATTATTGGGGTGATATTCTTGAAGCTTTCAAACAATCATGCCTATATTGCAGGAGTATTAAGCATTGTGTGTTGGGTTTTTATTTGGTCAGGTACAGAGGTTTATTTTTTTGAAAATCAGCAAATCAAACGAGACATTAGAAAATGCAAGAATATTCTAAATGGTAATGTGTACAAAAAATAGAATTTTAGTAAATATTCACATTTGTGAAGCTGATTTTCGGATTCTATCTTGTGCATTTATTTGGGTTATTGTTTGGACTTGGAAATTGTGATGAAGATTAATATCGCCAGACGAAGAAAGCATATTTTCCCGTTCTCTCTTTTTCTACCACTTGCATTTTTCGTTCCACATCATTCATAGCTATTGTTATTCAAATTAAGAAGCTACTAGTAAAAAAAGAGAGCAGATTATCTGCTCTCTTATGATGCCTCATTATGTTTAGAGGAGTGCTCAACACTTCCCATTCTCTTCAATTTATTCCATCCCACAGCTACTCCTCGAATAGATGAAAAGACAGATTTAATTACAACATAAGTCATAAATTGACGATAAATAAAACGTTGTAAAATTAACCACGCTAATGGTTTAGGATTCTCTTTCTCTAATTTAAATGCGAAAAGAGAAGCGAGAAGATCCATTACAAAGAACACAAGATAAAATCCTAAAACTTTTAGAGGATTGCTACCAAATAGCCCCATAATCATTAATATATCTGCTAAAGGAGCAATGAATTGCAGAACATATTGAAATAGCCACATATTAGGTAATGCAACAAACCCTAATGTTTTATGCTTTGGATTAAACAACGCCTTTCGATGTTTCCAAAGACATTGCAGTGTACCATACGACCAACGATATCGCTGTTTAATGAGACTTTTCACATCTTCAGGCGACTCCGTATAAGCATACGCTTCTTCTTCATATACAATTCGATGCCCTTGACGTAAAAATGTTATAGTAAGATCCGTATCTTCTGCAAGTGTATCTTCGCTTAAATATCCAGATTCAACTACATTCTTTTTACGCCATGCCCCAATAGCTCCAGGAACTACCGTGATACAATCCAATTCATCAAAGGCTCTGCGTTCTAAATTAAATCCTGTAATGTATTCAACATGTTGCCAAGTAGTTAACAAATTCCGTCTATTTCCCACTTTGACATTGCCTGAAACTGCCGCTACATTATGATCTTCAAAGTGTCTAATCATTAGCGAAATAGCATCTTGCGCAATAATAGTATCCGCATCTAAAGTGACAATGATTTCTCCTCGTGATTTTTGAAATCCTAAATTCATCGCGGATGATTTCCCACCGTTTTCCTTCTGAATTAAACGAACTTTAGGATGTTTATGGAATGCTTCTTGAATTACTTTTGACGTATCATCTTTCGAGCCGTCATCAACAACAATAACTTCAAAATCTCTATAATCACTATCCAAAATTGAGCGGATCGTCTTGGCTATAACCTTCTCTTCATTATATGCCGCTATCACAACACTAACGGAAGGCTGATAAGACGAATTAGTAAATAAACGGGACCTTGTTTTCCTTTTTTGCTTGAATGCAAAATAAATTAAAAATAGGAATCGGAAAATACCTAATCCAATAGCAATATAAAAAATAGTTGTTAATATGTGCTTAGCATATCCCGCTCCAGAAAAAACAGCTTTATTGTAAAGTAAATATTGCTTACCCTCAGAAGAAACGGGAGGCATAACTTCATCTCGTTCTTTGCCCATTAAATCTGAAATTGTTACAAAACTATATCCATGCTTTTTAAGGTCTTTAATAATCATTGGCAGCGCCTCTACCGTATGAGTACGATTCCCTCCTGCATCATGGAGAAGAACAACATTTCCCTCCCCCTTATAAATGGGATTAAGAGCACGCTTTACCAATTCATTTGTTGATGGCGTCGCCCAGTCCTCAGGATCAACTTTTTCTGCCACCATTGTATAATTCATATTTTGTGCACGCAAAATAGGCAATATTTCATTTGATGAATCCGGGTTAGCATCTGCTTCATATGGTGGCCTAAATAAAACCGTAGAATGTCCAGTTATTTCCTGAATCAGGCGCTGAGTTGTATTCAGTTCTACTTTTGTTCGTAGTAAAGACGTATCAGCTACGTTAGGATGCTTGAAGGTATGATTGCCAATTTCATGCCCTTCATCGTATATTCTTTTAACAAGACTAGGATTTAGTTGAGCGTTTTCACCAAGTACAAAAAAGGCTGCTTTTACTTTATTCTCTTTTAATATATCTAGAATTTCCGGTGTGTATTTAGGATCTGGTCCATCATCAAATGTTAGTACTACTTGTTTTCCTTTTGGTTTTCCATAGCGCTGCACTTGATATGCAGATGGTAGTGATTGATACACTTCATCTGTAAGATAACCTTCTTTGCCTACTTTAAAATCTCTTAATCCATTTTGTCTTTCATTCTCAATCTGTAAAATTTCGCCTTGCCCAGAATAATTTACTTCATCTAAACTAGCGATTTTATGTAATGCATCAGGATTTTTTTGTACTTCAATAGGATCTTTTAAAGCTTTCCATACAGTAGGATCTTCTGATCCTAGTCTCCATAATGCAAACCCCTTTGCATTGTTGTTCATTGCGATTTTTACTTGATTATAAAGAGTAACACTATCTAAGAACCAAGCAGTATGTTCTTTCGCTCCTTTTTTATATCGAAAATAAGGGTTTCCACTAATCTTATCCCATTGAATTTTTATATTTGAATCATGAGCCATTGTCATAACTTCTGAGAAAGTTAAAGACTTCGCAGGTGCTTTACTCTTTACTTCCCAATCATATCCATAATTACCGAAAGCAACGATAAGTTTCTCAGAGGGAATGTCTAGTTCATTGAGCGTATGTTCAAACCATTTATTTGAAGCAATTGGTCCTGGTTTCCCTGCCCCATAGTGTTCGTCATACATCATGACAATCATACGATCTATTACTTTAGCTAATGCATCATAATCAAAGGCCTTATCATTAGCAGGGACATCTTGAGTTACGAGCAAATGATGTTTATGAAAGACCGTAGTAAGTTCGTTCATGAAATTTGTTAATTTATCTCTATCGCCTTCAGGTATTGACTCAAAGTCAATATTAATACCCGCAAATTGATTCTCTTCAATTCGCTTTACTAAATCATTAATAAACTTTGTCTGTACATTATCTGGAGCATTCAGTAACTTATGAACAAGTTTACTATCAGGACCAGAAGCTTCTTGAGTATAGTTAGTAAGTAAAGGCATAATTTTCACATGATTTTTTTTTGCTAACTTTACAATGTCAGGCTTAATCTCACTACTAATTGTTAAGTCTGCTTTTAAGTGATACCACTCTGGTACTAACATGGTTAATGAATCGATATTTTCTTTTAAAGAAGCAGTACTATTTTCATCCCAGTTTACATAAAAACCATAAACTTCTTTAGGTTGTTCGCCATTGCCTGTTGATTTTCCCGAATTTTCATTATTCTTTTTTTCGGTATTAGGAGATTTGAATTCTTCCTTCTTTAACTGCTGGTCGCTGAGTTTTTGATTAATAGGTACAAGTTTAGTATCTTGCTTTACAGAAGGATTCATATTTGGAATTTCTGGTGTTGAAAAAATACTTCGAAAGAAAAAATAAAATACAATACTTACGCTAACTATTGAGATACATAGAAACCAACTGAAAGCTATTTTTCTTCTTCCTTTAGGATCATAAAAAACGGGTTTTGATTTATCTGTCTCTTGTTGAATTTTTTTCTCCATTATTTTTTTACATACTCCTTTTCTTTTTATTCTGAATACAAACGCAAACTATTTTAATAGATAGACCTTCTAGGGTTTTGGTGCGAAAATAGCTTAATAGAAATATAGAACAGTAATTTCCTGTTAACTTTGAGATCAAACGACTAATCCAAATAACCTATGAATGACTTCAACCTCATTTTGAGCAGATTTCACCCTTTGGTGAAGTTGCCCTTTTTTCATCATATGCATGGCTTCGATACCTCTCAAAATCAAGGTTGCTGTACGAAATGATTTCAATCCTAACATGGAACAAACCCTATTCTTCAATATTCTATGGATTTTTCTTTTCTTTCCCCTGATGTTGCGTGGCAGGAACGTTTTTGTCCTCTTTTTTATGCCCGTTATTTGCGTTTATATTGCCTTTATTTTCTTGCTGAGACTCTTTATTTTCTTGTTTATATCCTTTACCGTTGTTTTCTTGCTGAGGCTCTTTATTTTCTTGTTTATGTCCTTTACCGTTGTTTTCTTGCTGAGGCTCTTTATTTTCTTGTTTATATCCTTTACCGTTGTTTTCTTGCTGAGACTCTTTATTTTCTTGTTTATACCCTTTACCGTTGTTTTCTTGTTGAGACTCTTTATTTTCTTGTTTATGTCCTTTACCGTTGTTTTCTTGCTGAGACTCTTTATTTTCTTGTTTAGACTCTTTACCGTTGTTTTCTTGCTGATGCCCATTATTTCCTTTTGATTGCTGGGGTTGCTGTTCCTGGGATTGCTTTTGTTCTATTTGCTCTTGCTTCTCAAATCTTTCTTCTTTTACAGGAGACAAATCCGCTGATGCATCGGATGATGACTTTGGTTGCGAATGTCTCTCCTGAGGGTGTTCCTCCTGATTAGACGGCGGTGCAGGAGGAGTAAGCGATTTCTTCTTCTCATTCTCTTGCTTTATATAGACGCCTGTGCTGACTCCTGCTTTCTTGGCATTCTCTCGCACTTGCATCGTACTGCTTTGATATACGACTGTAACATGTTTTGTCTCATACTCTTTCTTTAATTCTTGCATAGCCTTTTCCAACTGGGGTTCTAGCGACTTGTCCTTTGTAACAGCTGTTAGCATAACTTGCTTGTCATTCGTTAAGTATCCATCCTCTTGACTTTGCTTTACAATGGTACGTACTACGTCTTGCAAAGGTTTATTTTTCCATCGTTTCATTTCTTTTAAAATGCGCTTTCCATCATCATTACAAGCTCGCAAATCTATAACACGAAGATCCTTTGTTACGCTTGCCTCTAAACTGGGATTAATATCAATTGAGACATAAGCGAATGCTTTTTCTTCCGGTTGGTAGTAGAAAAACAGAAACACACATAGAAAACAAGCAACAAGTAATGATACAGGCTTTAAAAAAGAAGGGATTGAAAAACGCGGTACTCTTTGTTCTTGTTCGTTAAACGAGATTTCCTCTCCAATCATATAAGAGTGCGATTTTCTTTTAAACGTAATAAACTCTCCATCCGGAGTTAACACAACTACGCTACGTTTTTTTATATCCATCACAATCCCTTTATTCATCATGCTTCCCCCCTCTTATATAATCAAGAATATATGTATAGTTGTTTGCAAAGATAATACACATTGCAATAATATATTTTCTATGCCGCTCCAACGTTTTCCGACTTGCCCTAACACGCGGTTCAATGTGTTTAAGCGGTAACTTTTTCTTTCGGAACAGCTCTTCCATCATTTTCTCTTCTTTTATAATAATCTTTACAATTTCTATTAAGTGCTCACGCGTATCACGATGCTTTGGAGATTCCTTAGCAAGCTCTGAAAATGTGATTTTAAACTCAGCTAGCACAATTTGAAAATGAAGAATTTCCTCCTTACGGTTTCTGTTTTCCATCTCTTTCATATACTCCGTAAGCGATACCTGCATTTCTACCATTTCCTCTTGCTGGTCTTCTTTTAAAAAGACGAGATTATGCTTAGACTCCTTGCGTATATAGTCAATTACATCTCTTTTTATAAGAAGCTCAGCAAACGCTAGAAAAGATTTTCCTTTTTTATATGAATACTGTTCAATTGCTTGATTAAACGCAAACAATCCAATGCTATATTCATCATCCTGCTCCGTAATATACCGGCAGCAGACAGACGAGATTGATTTTCGAATAAAAGGCCGATACTGTGCGATAAAAGCTTCCTTATCTCCTCCGTTGTTTTGTATGTTAAATACGATATCTTCTATGGTCGGTTTGTTTATGATCTTCATCACTAAACTCAACACTAGTAATCCCCCTCCCTCCTTTTGCTTCAAATAGCAAAATGGTCACTAAAAAAGTGACCATTTCACCACATTTTCTTACTACTTTTCTTTGTGCTTGTCCTCTTTCTGTTCTTCATGCTTTTCGTGACCGACCTTTTTACCGTTGTCTTGATGATCATTCTTTTCTGTTTGACCCTTTTGGTTTGATTGCTCATGCTTCTCATGAGAAATAGCCGGTTTATGTGCTGGTTGCGCTGGCTGTGCTGGTTTTGCTGACTGTGCCGGTTGTGCTGGTTGCGCTGGTTTTGCTGGCTGTGCCGGTTGCGCTGGTTTTGCTGGCTGTGCCGGTTGTGCTGGCTGTGCCGGTTGCGCTGGTTTTGCTGACTGTGCCGGTTGTGCTGGTTTTGCTGGTTGCGCTGGTTTTGCTGGCTGTGTTGCTTGTGCTGGTTGCGTTACTTGTTCTGGTTGTGTTACTTGTTCTGGTTGCGTTACTTGTTCTGGTTGCGTTACTTGTTCTGGTTGTGCTGGAGTTACTTCTGTATTTTGATCTGATTTCTTGTTTTCTTTTGCAATAGCGTCCGCTTGTTTTTCTTGCTCTTTCTCTATTTTAGCTGCAATCTTTGAAAAACTCTTCTCTATATTTTTGGTAATTGCGGCTTTTGCTTTCGGATTTTTCACTTGATCTAGCACTTTTGCTAATGCTTCGATGTTGTTTCCGATGTGCACTTTTACTTTCGCTCCTTCTTTTTCTTCTTCGTCAGCAGATTTTTCTGTTTCTGCTTTCTCTTCGCCAGAAAGCTTATCTGCTTTTTCTAAGTCTTCCGCCGCTTTTTCTAATGTATCTTGTGTAAGATTTCCTTTTCCTTTTTCAATTAGTACACTTGCTTCAGTAATTCGTTCTGCGGCTTGCTCAGACAGTAGCTTCGCTTTCTCTAAATCGTTTGTCGCAAGAGCCATTTTAATATCTTCAACCATAGTTTTCACAAAATAAAAAACGTCACCTTGTACTAAAGATGGTTTTTCTGTTTCCGTTGTTTTTATCGCATATGTGTTTTCACTAGCATACGCTGCTGTTCCCATCAGAAACAGGCTGCATGCCATCATAGTTACCATGGTGCCTTTTAACAGTGTTTTTTTCATAATGATTTTTCCCCCATTTTCTTTCTTCACTATATATATTCGGAGGAAATAAAAATTTTATGGGGGTCAAAAAAATATTTTTTTATAAAAATAGATAAATAATTTTTTCAAAAATAAAAAACTGACAATTCCATCAATTTTTCATAGATTCATATGTAAAAATACTCGTATTCATTTTATCTCAGTTCTGGTGCAAAAATGTTTGATCACATATATAAAAGATGGGAGCCCTACGATGAACAACACTCAAACTTTAACGCCCCCAAGTAACTCTGAGGAAAACCAAAGAAATATTAGCTCGCAAACATTAAGGGGCATTGGACTCATTGTATTAATTAGTGGTTATACCATTGTCACACTCTCTGAAGTAGGTGAACTGAAGAACCTTTGAATGAACCCAGGCACTAGCAATACATTAGCTGAAGCAGACGTTTTTTTTTTAATGGAATATAAAAAGCGAATCATTATAAAAACGATTCGCTTTTTATATATTTCCTTATCCTATATGAGGTATGTTTTCTTCACGGTATTCTGTCCTACTAATTGCTTTTCTAAATAATAAAATACTACTTACACCCACTAGAAAATAAACGAAGCTCATTCCCCATGATGCTATAAAAGAACCTAGCATAATGCCTAATGCGCCATTCATTTTGGCTACTTGAAAAACCATTCCGTTAATCGCCATATAAGAACTTCTCGCATTATCTGGTACCATGTCTGCCATAATGGATTGACGAACCGGCACATACATCATCTCACCAACCGTTTGAAAAAGCCCTGCTATTAATAAAATCCACAAACTATTACTCGATCCAAGTATTGTAAATCCAACTGTATAGATAAACAAGCCAACATATAGAATTTTCAAGTCATTAAAACGTTTCATCATTTTAATCACAAGCGCTGAAAATAAAACAATCAAAATCGTATTCTCTGCGGAAATCCAACTTAGCATACGGATACCTGTTAGATCAAAACGAATATCGTTGCCAAATGCAAAGTGCATCGTTTCAAATTCTTTTTGCAAGCGTACACCTAAATAATTATTGATCTGAAATTCTAACGATAACGTACATATACTTGCCAAACAAAATATCAAAAATGCCCTGTCTGTCATAACAACCTTGTAATTTTCAGCCATTTCTTTTAAAACATGCTTCTGTTTTGTCTTTTGCTGAGTAACATATACTTCTTCCATATATGCTGTAATCAAATACAATGTCAGTAATGCTACTACTGTTAATACGACAAACAGTTGAAAGCGATAGTGTTCAAATAATAACCCTCCAAATATCGCTCCAATCGCAATAGACAAGTTGATTGCCCAATAATTGATACTGTACATTACCTTTCTATTCTCTGGTGTACTCACATCAATTAACATCGCCTCTGTCGCCGGGTTCATAAGCCCTGAACCAAGGTTATTCATTAACATAAACACGAAAGTAAGCCAAGGTGAATCTACATAATCTGAATTTGCAATTCCCATACAAGCAATTGAAACAACTTGTATCACTTGTCCTATAACCATAACCTTTTTTCGCCCTAATCGATCTCCAATATAACCGCCATAAAGCCCGATAATTAACGCTGCCATTACGTTCACTAATAATAAAACGCCTGCAAGAGCACTTCCGAGTTTTACTGAAAAATAAATTGCCATAAACGGGAAAATCATCGTTGATACCGTACGTGTTAAAAATGAAGTTATAATTCTAATTTTTATATTCCGATGCATGCTCCAAAATCCCATTTGTTCTCTCCCCCTTATGTGTATTCATTTTACTTTGAAAAAAAGGGAGAAAAAGGTTAGAATATTCTAAAGAATTTCCCCTTTTAGAAAGAAGGAGTCGTTTAAACATGAAAGTGATGGACTACTATATTCAACTACGATTGCATGATCCAGAAAAACAGTACATACATAATAGCTTGCAAGAACTAGCCGATATTTTATACTGCAGTACAAAAAACGTGAAAATTGTACTTAGAAAAATGACTGAAGAAAAGTTAATTACGTGGATACCAGGACGTGGACGAGGAAATAAAAGTGAAATTCTCTTTCACCATACCATTTCAGAAATAGTTATTCCCTATGCCGAATTCCTATTACAACAAGATAAATTAAAGGAAGTATTTCTTCTTTTGAAAGAACCGTTTCCTATTTCCCTTCGAAAAGGTTTAGAAGACAAACTACAACAACATTTTGGATACAGACCTTTAAACGATATGTATGACGTGTTAAAGATACCTTGTTCGAGAAAGATATTACCGCTTGATCCAGCATTTGCAGCTGTCACAACAGAGGGTCACCTCATTAGTCAAATTTTTGATACGTTAGTTGTTTACAACTACGCCACAGAAGAAATTGAGCCACATCTCGCTCATACTTGGGAAGTGAGTGATGATCAACTTACATGGACTTTTCATTTACGCAAAGGCGTTCAATTTCATAATGGAACCATTTTATCTTCTAAAGATGTTCAATTTTCATTTGAAAGACTACGGTGTGTTCACTCTCCCTACGCTTGGCTAACAGAAGAGATTGTACAGATTGGAACACCATCACCATTTCAAGTAAGCTTTCATTTGCGAAAGCCAAACTTGTTTTTCCTACATTATGTAAGTTCAATACAATTAGCTATTCTACCTCATGATGCAGAAATACAGAATCATCATTATATCGGGACAGGCGCATTTCAATTACATTGTTATGATGATGATCAAGTTATATTAGAAGCATTTGCCGATTATTTTAAAGAACGTGCTTTACTTGATCGTATTGAATTTTGGCGGATTCCGGAACATGCACAAATACATACACATTATGAACTGCCAAATACTGAACATACAAAAGAACACGAAGTACAAATAGAAGAAACCGGCTGTATATATGCTGCATTCAACTTTACAAAACCCGGTCCCCATCATGATATTTATTTTCGAAAAGCTTGGAGAGAGCTATATGATGTTGAATCGATTATTCGCGATTTACAAGGAACGCGCACAATTCCCGCATTCAGCTTCTTTCCAGAGAGAAGTCGGATAGCAGAAAAACAATTCTATTCTTTACAGAAGGCTAAATATTACTTACAGAAGAGTACCTATCAAGGTGAAACTATACATATGTATTTCTTCTCCTTTAAAGATAGTGCCCGTGATGCCATCTGGCTAAAAGAACGTTGCCAAGCCTTAGGCATACAAGTGGAATTGCACCCTTTTCCAGTCTCAGACTACTCGGATCGTTCTATTGATCAACACGCAGATATTATTTTAATGGGAGAAGTTTTGAATTCAGATATAGAAATAGCTTTTCTCAATATATTTAAAAGTAAAAGCTGCTTTATTAATCGATTTATGCATTCCCACTACAAAAAGCAGATTGATTGTTTACTAGATACGTTCTTAGCAGAAGAGAATAAAGAAAAGCGCTATAAACTTATGTATGAGATTGAAGATTTTCTTCAAACAGAATATATTGTTCTATTTAATTATCATGTTTTTAAGAAGAAAACATATCCCTCTTCTTTGAAAAACGTAACAATTGACTCTTTTGGTTGGACCGATTTTTCAAAGCTCTGGATTCATCCTACGGAATCAGCTAAAGAGTATTGAAATCAAATTAATTAACTATTTATATATCCATGTTATATTTCCGACATATAAGTCGCATTTATGAAAACAAAAGAAGTTCTTCACTCATTTTCTCCTTCTGTTTTCACATGACATGGGGCTAAATGATCGGTCCCCTTCCCCTCTTAAAAGAAATGGTTTTATGTCGATCTTTCAATCCGCATTTATATAATATGAATAACTTGCATAACCGTAAAACCTCAATTTGAAGATTGAGGTTTTACTAGCTATTTATTTCTAAAATTCAGAAAATGTTTACCACTTCTTTTAAATGCATTTCAAGTTCTTCTAAAAACGTATCAATGTTAGGGTTTTTGACTACATCATAGCACGCAAAACTCTTTAAAGGTTTCATGCCAATAAATTTCTGCACTCGGTGCAAGTGACTGATTGCTTCTTCTAAATTCTCACCCTCAAAAAATTGCGAAGGATCTTGAAATGCTTTCTTGGTTGCATTCCATGTAGTAGAAAACATATATTGTTTCTCTGTTAGTAATCCTCCTGTGCCATATTGATCTGCCCCTTTAAAAAACAAACCATACTCATAGACTTCATCCATATACGTTTTAAATAACCCCGGAACACTAAACCAATAGATTGGCGTTTGATAGATTATAATATCTGCCCACAAAAATTTTTGTTGTTCTTCCTTAATATTGTATCCATCTTGGATAATCGTTGTTTTCACATGATTCTTTTCACTTAGTAAGCTGACCATGTGATCAACCAATGTTTGATTTAATTTCCCTCCGTCTGCACTATATTTTTGATGACCATTTATGATTAATATGTTTTTCATCGTGTTTCTCTCCTTTATCTTTATTGAATTTTATATTTACATTCTCTATTATTTAATTCTCAGCTACTACTCCAAGTTGTTGCATAAGAGTAAGATTATCTTCTAAATGCCAGTCTTCAGTAATTTTCCCATCCTTAATGCGCAAAATATCTATTGCAAGAAAGTTAATTGGCTTTCCATTATGTGTTCCTGTAAAGGATAAACGAGCTGTAACCTTATCACCAACCACTAATAAATCCTCGATCGCGCAATGTATATCCGGAACAACTTTACGAAAGTTTTTTGCAGCAAATGCTAAGCCTTCGGGACCTTGCGGGCGTCCTTTTGGCAACGTATTATCAAAGAATTTCTCTGTAACGGTTTGTGGAATAAGATCCGCATTGCCAGTATTCCAAAATGCATAAAAACGTTGGGCTGCATGAATCATTGCTGTAGCTTCTTTTTGACTTAATGAAGGATCGATTGTCATTGTCTTAGGTTCTGGCATGTCTTTCAACAACTGAATTTCACTTTTAGAAGTAGACGTTTTTGTATTACTGCATGCAGTAAACACGGTACCGATTATGACAATGCAAATTACAAGGAAACTAAATGACCACCATACCTTTTTTGTTCCATTTTTCATTTTCATTATAGTCACCCCCTTAGTTTAGAAATCATTTGTGGTTCCTAATACTATTTTATATGTAGTAATTTCCCTTTTGGAAGTAGTGATATTTTTTACATATAGTTACTAAAAGGATAGTTTTGTGATACTATAAAGCAAATCAATTCAAAAAAATTTTATGGAGGCTATTTCCATGAGCAATATAGATCCGATTGTATTAACGAAAGGTTCACCTGGTATACCTTGTCCTATTGCAAAAACACTCGACGCAATTGGAACAAAATGGACATTTTTAATTATTCGTGATCTTCTTATTGAAGGAACATTGCGATTTAGTGATCTACTAAAATCAATGGATGGTATCAGCCCAAAAACACTTTCACTTCGCCTTAAAGAATTAGAAAGTCAAGGTATTGTAACGAGAACGGTATATCCTGAGGTTCCTCCCCGAGTGGAATATACTCTCACGGATAAAGGGAAACAATTGGAAGGTATTTTTATCGAATTAAAGCGCTTTGGGCTCACTTTATAAAGTAGGGGATTTCTTCATCACCCACTGATTATTAGCCCTCACCAATCGGGCTTTTACGGGCAGTTTATCTCCCACCGAACATTCTAGCCACTGGCACTGGACAATGCTTTAGCTGAATTTTGAGGTGGGAGTATTACTGCCCGCATAGTGAGATAAAATAAAAAGGAGATGACAGCCTATACACAAATATGCGGCGGTCAATCTCCTTTGTTATTTATCTTTGATTGATAGGAATGCTTAATTGCTAGATACAAAACATTCGAATTTATAATCGGAATTATAAATTCAAATCAAAAAACAAGAGATGTTTTTTGATTTGAATAGCATTCTGGAAAAGAGTAATTATGAAATCGTTTTATATTTTAAGATTGAATCTGGCAAAGCAATCCATGTTTTTACTTCCTCTCTATATCATTTTTAGCTCTTATTATCAATCTATCACCATGTTGAAAAATGGAAATCCATTCCAGAACCCCTATAATTTCACAAAATCCCCCTTCAAGTTCTAAGGGGCATTTTGCTTATTTTCAGGCTATATTTCAAAATTCACTTTACTTATTTTTCATTATTTCGCTAAACTTTCTGCCAACTGTTTTTCTTTCCACATGAATGTAATACCAAGACCAATAGCCATAATAAGAGCAGAGAAAAGGTACGGGTAATGAATGTTTACATCAAATAGTATTCCCCCCATAGCCGGTCCAACGATATTACCTAAACTTGTATAAGTTGAGTTCATCCCAGCAACAAAGCCTTGCTCTTTCCCAGCTGATTTTGATAAAAATGTTGTTAATGCCGGGCGAAGTAAATCGAATGCAAGAAAGATAAAACACGTTACAGCCAGTACTACCCAAAAATTAGAAACTAATGTAGATACGACAGCTAATATTGCACCTGTAATCAAACATAATTGAATCAACATTTTTTCACCAAGTATATCTACTAGCTTTCCAAATAAAAATACCTGTACAACAACACCAAAGATTGAGCTTATTGTAATAATGGTAGCAATATCCTTCGGTGTGAAACCAAATTTATGATCAGAAAACAGACTAAAAACAGTTTCATATGCTGATAAACCGAAAGCAAGTACAAATACAATAACAAATGCGATAAAGTATACCGGACTTAGGGACTTTTTTAAATCTCTCATAAAGTTTGATTGCTTCGTACTAGCAGAAATTTCTGCTAGCTGCTGTGCTGTTAACGGTTCTTTCAGAATAAATATGGAAGAAACGCATGCAATAAAGGCAATGGTTGCCGCAAAAAAGAAAGGCACGCGTATACCATATTCTGCAATAAACCCGCCGATGCCAGGCCCAATAATAAAACCAGTACTGATGGCAGCAGAAAGATATCCCATCGCTTTTGGCCGTTCTTGAACAGATGTAATATCTGCAACATATGCCGTAACACCAGGCATAATAAAGGCAGCACTAATTCCTCCTAACATCCTTGATATATAAAGGACCGATACATGCGTTCCCAAACCAAAGATAAGTTCTGAAATACCAAAAAGAAATAATCCAATTATGATAATTTTCTTCCTGCCATAACGATCGACCCAGCGCCCTGTTAATGGCGACATCAGTAATTGCGCCACTGCAAATACGGCAACAAGATATCCCATCGTTTTTCCTGATAATTGCATAATATTCATAAATGACGGCATAACCGGGATAATGAGACCAATTCCGAGAAATGCAATGAATATATTACTAAGAAGAATGATTAATACCATTTTTTGTTCTTTTATTGATTTCTTCATTTATCAACACCTCTTTCTGTAAAAATCATTGATGTGAAATCCTTCCCGCTAATGATATCCACGAGGGTTTTTGTTAGCGAAAATTCTTCCCACCCCCTACAAATAACGGGATACAACAAAATCACTGATTGCTGAAACATTATATCTTCCATATGGATGGAAGAATGAAATTTACTTATCGTATTTACCTATGCCTTTCTTTTTCATAAAATCTCTGCCCTGAAATGACTGATTTTCATTCATTTCAGGTGAAGTGAATCCATCTCTTTGCTATAAATGGATTCACCTAACAGCTTATTCACGAATATCCAATGCATGTGTTAAAAAGTCTAGTACTTCAGCTTTCTGAAGATTGACCTGATCGTCCTGTTTATGATCATATAAATAAACTTGCTCTGCTGCGGATTCAACAAGAGCGATACATAACTTTGCAGTTCTTTCCACATGAATAGAATTACGAATTACGCCTAAATCTTTTGCTTCACTTAAGAATTGACTTAACCACATATAAAGAGGCTGATATACAGCTTCCCATTCTTTTATATGTTCAGTGGACGCAAGACCAGCATACATTAATGCTTGTATTTCACGATTTTCCTCTATAAAGTCAAAAACAGCATCTATCACTTGCATAACTTTCTTTGAAAAAGGTTCATTATTTTGTACCTTTTCTTTTACTGCATGTATCATCTTTTCAACCATAACTTCTGCAATTGCAGGCATAACAGATAATTTAGAAGGAAAATACAAATAGAAAGTCCCCTGGGCAATGCCAGCCAATTTTACAATGTCAGAGATCTTTGTTTTTTCAACCCCTTTTTCCTGGAACACTTCAATAGCTGCATAAACAATTTTCTCTTTTTTATTCATTATCTGAGTCCTTTCACACACGTATAGAACGACTGTCATTCATTCTATATGAAATTTTATTGTACTGTCAACAATAGAGCCGAATCTAATGTGAATTTTTCTAATATACTGTTTTTTGGGTGGCTGAATCAAATTATAAAAGCGGTTATTACGATTTTGATAGAAATATTAAAGAGAGGCACACCCTAGATGATTCACCTTTATCTCTCCATGAAAAAATCTCCTGATAGAACTTAGAAGATTGTTCTATTAGGAGATAAAATCATACATATATTTCCCCTCTTTAAGAAAGGGCCTTTAATCCCGTAACTCCGCATACAATAAGAGCCACACTGATAATTCGTGCCTTACTTTTTGATTCTCCAAATAGGAACATATTTAACAAGACGGCGCCCGCTGTTCCTATACCAATCCAAACTGCATAGGCAACACTTACCTGTAAAAATAGGAAGGATGTGTATAAGAATGCAAAAGAAATAGCAAATCCACCTATATAAATGACGCCATTTGTTACTGATTTATCTTTACTATACATTTTAAGACCGATTACACCAATCATTTCACTAATTGCGGCACAAAAGACGAAAATCCATCCCATCCTTAAGCAGCTCCTTTCATAACTTCTTCTTGTTTTGCTTCTTTGTTATCAGCTAACTTCAAGCCAATAACGCCAGCTACTATCATAACTATAAAGAATAATTTTCCTAGACTAAAACTTCCTCCAAAAAGAAAAACGTCCATCAAGAAAGTTCCTACAGTTCCAGCTCCGGCAAAAACAGCATATACTGTTCCTGTCGCAAGATGTTCACACGCTTTAGACAGCATTTGGAAATCAACCATAATGATTCCTACAATTATCATCCAATGCCACCATGCGTGTGCAGTATTAAAACCAAACACCCAAAACACTTCAAAAATACATGTTAATATTACATATAACCAAGCTTTATTTTTCATAAATTACCACCCTTTATGACTGACTATCATTCATTTTTCTTTAAAAAAATTTATCCATTATGTTACAACCAATGGATATTTATTTTCTTATATGCAATGCATGTGTTAAAAAATCCAAAATTTCAGCTTTTTGTAAATTAGCTTCCTCCTCTTTTACATGATCATATAAATAAATTTGTTCTGCTGCTGATTCAACTAAAGCAATAAAAAGTTTTGACGTTCTTTCAACATGAATAGAATTCCGTACCCCATTAGCTTCCTTCGCTTCTTCTAAAAAGCGTTTTATCCAAATGTAAAGAGGTTGATATACACTCTCCCACTTTTTTATATGTTCAGTTGATGCTAAACCAAGATATATTAATGCCTGTATTTCGTAATGTTCCTTTGTAAAATCAAAAATTGCATCTACGATTTGCGAAAATGTCTCGAAGAAAGAAGAGCTATTTTTTGTTTTTTCTTCAACTGCACGTATCATCTTCTCAATCATAACTTCTGCTATTGCAGGCACTACAGATAGTTTTGACGAAAAATATAAATAGAAGGTTCCTTGAGCGATACCAGCAGATTTCACGATATCTGAAATCTTTGTTTTTTCAATTCCTTTTTCCCTAAAACATTCGATAGCAGCGTATACAATTTTTTCTTTTTTGGACATTATCTACACCCTTTCACAAAAATGACTGAATGTCATTCATGTATATTCTACATGAATGATTTATAAAATGTCAATCATCCATTTTTATTTTTTATACCTCTTTTTGTTCGTAGCTAGACTTATAGAAACAACACATACTCAATAGTGATACGTTCTCGCTGAGTATGTGCCCCATACGCTCTAACATTCACACCACATACCGAATCATCGCAACTTCATCACAACAATCAAATTTCGGACAATGTCTACAATCCACCCACACTTTTTCAGGTAACAACTTCTTATCAACAAAATCAAAACCACACTTCTGAAAAAATGTAGTTTCATACGTTAAGGAAATAACTCTTCTTACCTTTATTTTAGAAGCCTCACTCACTACATGATTGACTAACATACGTCCTAACCCTTTACCTGCATATGTATCTGATACGACTAATGAGCGTATTTCTGCAAGGTCTTCTCCTAAAACATGTAATCCAGCAACCCCTAAAATTTTCCCTTTTTCTTTTACAACATACAAACTTTGCAAGTGTTGATACAAAGATAAAAGAGAACGTGGAAGAACAACTCCCTCCTTCGAATATACTTCAATTAAGTTATATATATCTTTCACATCACTTGTAATCGCGTTACATATTTGCATAATTGATCCCCTTAAATTAAATATTTATAACCTTTTTATGTATATTAATTCATAAATTTATATAATAATACACCCACTCCTTACTCACGTCAATTATTATTCTGAATTTTACATATAAAAAACAAGTACCGCTCTCATTCAGTACTTGTTTTCGAATTTCTTATCGGTAATACTGTAGAATACTTAATTTCACGAAGCGCTAAGCTCGTTTGTATCTTTGTAATTCCAAGCTTATTTAACTTTCTAATAAAACGCTCAAGTTCCTTACGATCTCTGTTTGCGACCTTTAGTAAGTAATCATACTCCCCTGTTAAACAATGACATTCCAATACTTCCGGCATAGATTCCAGTTCCCTTTCCAGTACTTCAAGTTTTTCAGATTGATGAATATTTGTGCTCATAAAAATAAAGCATAATAAATCGAATCCAAGCTTTTCCTGGTTTAAAATGGCAACTTGTTTATCGATGAAGCCTTCCCCTTCTAACCTCTTTATTCTTGCATGCATTGCAGCTGGTGATAAATTAACACGACGTGCAAGTTCGGCATTACTTACCTGTGACTCCTTTTGTAAAATATCTAAAATTTGTACGTCCAAATCATCTACCATTTTAATAATAGATGCCTCCATAAAAATCCCCCTTTTTTCTTACCGACGATTCTTCGGAAAAATGTATAATAATCTCAGTAAAATTAAATAAAGTTTCGTAATTATACCATCTAACAAAACATTTTATTGAATTTTCACCATTATACAAAAGAATGTATTAGATAACAAAGAAAAATGCTAAAATTATTTACAATTCATTCTCACTTTTACAAAGGGGTTTAAACGATGCCTTATTTTTATGTCTTTTTACTACTTCTAACAAGCTTACTATGGGGGGGAAACTTTGTCGTTGGAAAGTCACTTGTAGATCATGCTTCTCCAATGACGCTTACAAATTTAAGATGGATCATTGCCGTTCTTTGCTTATTACCAATTGTCTGGTTTAAAGAAAAGAAAATTCTCCCACCGCGCGCCGCAATTCTTCCCTTACTACTTATGGGAATCACCGGTGTTGTTCTCTTTAATATTTTTCAGTTTTTAGCGTTAGAGCAAACTTCGGCAACAAATGTAGGGCTTATTTCTACACTAAATGCGATTTCAATTGCAATCTTTTCATCTTTATTCTTAAAGGAAAAAATCAATACACTTCAAATCTTATCTATGATTTTTTCTTTTTTTGGTGTAATTCTCGTCCTTTCAAAAGGAAATATCGCACTGTTATTTTCATTACATTTTAATAGCGGAGACTTGTGGATGATGGCCGCAGTTTGTATTTGGGGTATCTATTCTGTTTGTAGTAAATGGGCAACAAAAACAACTACACCAATGATGGCAACTTTGTATTCTGGTATTTTTGGTGTCATTATATTGCTTCCATTTAATATACCAAGCTTTACTGTTTCCAATATTAATGCTTCATTTATCACTTCACTACTATATACAGGTTTAATTTCAACTGTAGTCTGTATGGTGTTTTGGAATATTGGCGTTCAAAAATTAGGAGCAACTACATCAGGTATCTTCCTAAATTTCAATCCCATTTTCACTGCCATTTTAGCGTTTCCTTTCTTAGGGGAAGAACTAACTTGGATACAAATTGTAGGCACATTCATCGTTGTTACTGGCTGTTATTTATTTTCCCATTTTAAAGCAGTTGCACATCAGCCTAGCCAAACTTTAGTACGGCAACACTCTTAATAGATAAATATCGCCATTATCTTTAACATAATGGCGATATTTTTACACGCTTCATTTTTTTCATCTCATTTCTTTTCAATAGTGCTGTTCTTCTGCTGGCAATAAACACTCTGTCGCCTTTCCAGTATCACCACCTTGAATTTCCCAGCGTTCTAGAATAGAAAGTAATTTTGATTTATAATTAAAGTTTTTGCTTCTCTTTACAGCTTCTTTGCATTATGTATTTCCTTTCGTGTCATTTCAATAAATCCCACTTCTTTATAGTGTCTTTTTCACAAATCCTTTCGCATCTGTTAATTTTTCAAGTGCTTCCCCATATTCGCACTGCAGTAATATCATGACAATTGCAGCTTTCACATTACGCTTTGCTTTCTCGTAATATACTGCCGCTTCTTTATAATCTACTCCTGTCGCCTCCATAATAATTCGCTTGGAGCGCTCAACTAATTTTTCATTTGTTGATTGCACATCAACCATTAAATTCTTATAAACTTTTCCTACCCCAATCATCGAAGCTGTTGAAATCATATTCAGCACTAATTTTTGTGCAGTTCCGGCCTTTAAGCGTGTAGATCCTGTTAACACCTCTGCCCCTGTTTCTATTTCCACGCTCATTTTTGCAAATTTACTTATTTCTGCCCCTTTATTACAGGAAATGCTAGCTGTACTTGCACCAGCGGAGTTTGCATATTTCAATCCGCCAATTACATAAGGTGTTCTACCGCTTGCAGCAATTCCAATAACAGTGTCCTTATCATTTAACTGAATAGCCTTTAAATCCTCTACTGCCAATTCTTCTCGATCTTCAGCACCTTCCACTGCCTTCGTAAACGCTTTTGATCCACCTGCGATAAATCCTTGTACCTGTTTCTCATCTGTTCCAAATGTCGGTGGACATTCGGCAGCATCTAAAACTCCTAACCGCCCACTTGTACCAGCTCCGATATAAATTAAACGACCACCATTTTGAAAAGATGTGATAGCACTTTGTACAATTTTTTCGATATGCTCAATCTCTTTTTCTACCGCTATAGCAACCTTATAATCTTCTCGATTCATTGTTTGTAAAATCTGCTTTATACTCATTTCATCTAAATTCATAGTATTTTCATTACGATGCTCTGTCGATAAATTTTCTAGCATTCGCTCACCTACTTTGAAATTTCATTTCACACCTTTATTACATCCTCGCGAAATTTAAAATCGAATATTCGAATATATTTTATGGGATTTCATTTCTTCTTATAACAAAAATGTGTCTATTTCATGCAAAAAAGGATGAGGTTTCCCCCACCTTTTCTGATTTCAATTTTCCTAATCGTTCTGCTGTTTCTCTTGTTTGCTTAATTTAGAAAAAATTTCTGCATTTCTATTATACCCAGCAACCTTTTTTAGCTGGTGAAAATTGATTCCTCTGATTTTCTATTTTAGATAGTAACGTTGACGATTTCACTATTCAACCTCCATTGCTAGCGGTTGCTTTTATTTTAATGAAAAAGAACTTATCAACAACCGATAAGTTCCTTTCGCTTATACAAAATACTTCTTCAATAATGGCGGCGTAATAATCGTTGTAAGTATAACAACAATGACAATTGAAGTGAAACTTTCTTTCGCCAATAAATTCGCTGTTAATCCATTAGCTGCGATAATCAGTGCCACTTCTCCGCGTGATACCATCCCAGCTCCAATGCTAATCGAGGATTCCAAATTAAATCCTGTTAACCTTGCGCCTAATCCAGATCCCACTAATTTCGTAAGAATTGCAATAATTGTCATGATAGTGATAAACCAAATTTGGTTTCCAATCCCTTGAAATGTTATTTCCATACCAATGCTAACAAAAAAGATCGGAACAAAAATCGCATACGCAATCGGCTCTATTTTATGTTCTACTTCATGTTTATATGTTGTTTGGGAAATTGAAATCCCCGCAGCAAATGCACCGATAATACCAGCAATCCCCATTTTTTCACTATAGTACGCAAATGAAAAACAAATAATAAGTGCTGCACTTATTAATGCCTCCGATACTCGAAGTGGTACCAGCATCCTCATAATCCACGGAACAACTTTCCAGCCAATAAAAACAATACTCACGAAAAAGATAATTTTCTTAGCGATGACAAGTGTAATATTCACATCTTGCGTGCCTAAAAAACTCATCACAAAAGCTAATAAAATGACAACGATAACGTCATCAAACACCGCAGCTCCTAAGATTGTTATACTTTCTCTTGTATTCATTTTTCCTAAGTCACGTAATGTCTGAACAGAAATACTCACCGATGTTGCACACAGCAATAATCCTAGAAAAATGGCATGTGATTGTAACATCCCAAAGGCGAGTCCTGCCAAATATCCACCGAGAAAAGGAAAAATGATACCTCCCATCGCTACCGCGAATGAAGATTTCAAATTACGATTTAATTCTTCTAAATCCGTTTCGAGCCCTGCCATAAACATAAGTAACAAAACACCAATCTCACTCAGTTCATCAATAAGTTCAGAGCTATTAATAATTCCAAAGACAGCAGGTCCAATAATAATTCCCACAATTAATTTCCCTAACACCGATGGCTGGCCAAGCCGGGCGCTAATATCGCCAGCTAATTTCGTACAAAGTAAAATAACGACAAGTTCAAAATAAAATAACATAGTATCTTCTCCTACTAAAAAATGCTTATATTCTTGAAGATAGTTTTCCCTTCCAATCAAAATTTTATTTTTCATATTTTTATTTGACAAAATATTCTGAATTATAATAAAATGACTACAGCAATTCTAGAGTTTTTATAATCCATACACAACTGTACCTCTATTCACTTACATACTCTTTTACAATGGGCTCGTATTATATTCGCAGTTGTGAAAATCAAGGAATGAGAGGGGAGTCCAAGTGAAGTCACTATTACGAAAAAAGGCACTTACTACTGAATCACCAAAACAATTACAAAGAACATTAACCGCATTAGATTTAACCTTCTTAGGTATTGGTGCTGTAATTGGGACAGGTATTTTCGTTTTAACAGGAATCGTTGCGGCCAAGCACTCTGGTCCTGGTATTATGTTATCTTTTCTTATTGCCGCATTTACCTGTGCATGCGTAGCTTTCTGTTACGCAGAATTTGCTTCTTCTATCCCTATGTCAGGAAGCGTTTACACATACGCATATATGACAGTTGGAGAAATTGTTGCTTTTATCGTCGGTTGGTGTTTAATGCTTGAATACTTACTAGCAGTTGCAGCAGTAGCCGTAGGATGGTCAGGGTATTTACAATCGTTACTTTCCGGATTTAATATTCATCTACCTGCCATTATCGCCTCGGCCCCCGGGACGGGAAAAGGCGGAATAATCGACTTACCAGCCGTATGTATTTTACTTTTGATTACACTCCTTCTTAGCTTCGGTGTACGCGAAAGTGCTCGCATTAATAATATTATGGTATTAGTTAAATTGGCAGTTATCATCGCGTTTATCGTAGCAGGTGCAAAGTACGTCAAACCTGAAAATTGGACACCATTTTTACCATTTGGATATGATGGAATTATTACAGGTGCAGCAACCGTATTTTTTGCTTTTCTAGGATTTGATGCCATTGCAACTGCTGCTGAAGAAACGAAAAAACCACAGCGAGATTTACCCATTGGAATTATCGGTTCCCTTCTAATTTGTACGGCACTATATATGATTGTATCCTTTGTTTTAACTGGAATGGTTCCTTATACACAGCTAGATGTTTCAGATCCAGTTGCTTTCGCTCTTCATTTTGTTGGTGAAGATACGATCGCTGGGTTATTAGCTGTCGGTGCAATGACAGGAATGACAACTGTTCTTTTAGTCGTTATGTACGGACAAGTTCGTGTTTCTTATGCAATGAGCCGTGACGGACTACTTCCAAAAGCATTATCTCGTGTGAATCAACGAGTGAAAATTCCTTTATTAAATACATGGATTACTGGAATTGTAGCTGCTTTATTAGCGGGTCTATTAGATCTACATCTACTTGCAAATTTAGTCAATATTGGCACATTGACTGCCTTTATATTTGTTAGCTGTGCTGTACTCATTTTGCGGAAAACACATCCAAATTTAAAGCGAGGATTCCGAACTCCATTCGTACCGATATTACCAATCGTTGCAATTTGCTGTTGTCTCTATTTAATGATTAACCTTTCCGCAACAACGTGGAAAAGTTTTGCTGTTTGGCTTGTTATTGGGCTATGTGTATATTTCTTCTATTCTAGACGCAATAGCCATTTACTGACTAAAGAAAATACTAGTGAACAAAAAGAAGCATGAAAAAACAGCTCGCCATATTAGAGGCGAGCTGTTTTACATTCGAGGTTTTTCCAGTAACGTTTGTAGAATGAAAAATATGCTTATGCAAGCTGTAAACCAATTGATACACAAGCTTCTATGTTCGCATACTCATTCCCCTTTACTATTTTGCTTCTTTCTTTTTCTTTCTCCATACATTTAAACTATCAAAGAAAAAGTTAATAAACAACGTTCCTAGGCCTGCTAATAAAAAAGTCATTAAAAATAGAATCCAGATGCTTTTGTCTTTCAAAAAATAATATCCAACAAGGAGCACAACTGCAGTCCATACATACTCAAGAATTCTTTTTAGCTTTTTCTGTTCCAAAATATTCGCTCCCTTAATGTTTTATCTACTTTTATTCTAACACGAATTCATATATCAGCGGAATCACTCTATATATCGGCGATTCGGCACAACTCATCAATTTTTCCACAATAGACAATATGAACTCTTACTATGAAAAAAAAGCTTGTCCCAGAATTCTTATAGAAATCACGACGATTAATTGTTGCCTCTTTTTCATTTATTGTCCCATTTACAAGTAGATATGATGTTGATTAGCCCTGCATGGAATACAAAAGGATTTAGATCTATAATCTAGAACAGGCATTAAATAGTCTCATCATCTTTTACATAGATTCCGCTTTATCTCTCTTTTTCACAAACTTGAAAATGAATATTCCTATTACAATGAGACAAACAACTCCTAGTATCGGTAGCGTATATTGTTCGACCATTGCCCCTGCCTTTTTCCAATGAGGTCCTAACTTCAATCCGATATATATATATAGCGTCGTGAGCGGTAACATCGCTACAAATGTGTATATGCTAAATTTCCAAATGTTCATTTTCGCCATCCCACATGGAACTGAAATAAGCGTACGAACTCCTGGAATAAAGCGCCCAAGAAACGCCACAGCTGGTCCATATTTTTCAAAGAAATGATCTGCTTTTTGAATCTGTTCTTCCTTAATAAAAAAGTATTTCCCATATTTCAGTAATAACGGTCGACCACCATAATAACCGAGTGCATATAGTGTTAGAGGCCCCGTCGTTCCTCCAACCGTTCCAGCTAATACCGCAAGCCAAAAGTTCATATCTCCTTCATATACCCAATACCCCACAAGCGGCAGCACAATTTCTGCTGGAATAAACTCAAATGTTAATGCTAGAATGACACCAAAATAAGAAAACTGCTTTAAATAGTCAATTACATCTAAAATAAACTGCTCCATTTATTAACTCCTATCCTTTATTTAAATTATATTTTTCTTGTAAGTGCTTCGGCGCCATTTTCACAATTCGCTGCAAAATAAATAAGACAACAGCAATATCATCTAATACACCAAAGAATAGTAAAAAATCAGGGATAAGATCAAATGGAAACATGACATACCCGATTAATAAAGCAATGGATAGGATTTTCTTCTGCACTGCGACTTCTTTTGATGTAAAAAAGTCATATAGAAATGGACCAAACTGGCGAAGATGAAGCATAAATCGAAATCGGTTTATAAACTTTTTCACTTTTCACCTCTCCTTTTCTGCATACAAAAAGGACCTTTACCAAATATAGTAAAGGTCCTAAAAAAGACAATAAGGGGCCTTTACCATTGCCGGTAAAGGTCTCACTAACAACAAAGATGTTGCCAATAAAGCCGAGGGTTTCTCCCTGTAATGACGACTTTATTGTGATAAGTTACTCCCCTTTATATACGCAATCTTATAAAATTACCTTAAAATATTTGCTAGAACTTGTCAATCTTTTTCAGTTATCCTTCATGAAGTGGCTGATACATACTTGCTATGGCTTGCATTTCAGAACTTGGTGCTGGCGATAGTTGATAATATCCTTTTTTCACCATATACTGCCAAATATCATAAGCATGATGACTACTGTTTAAGAAGGTATTTTCTAAAAGCGTTCTTAGCTCTGGATTCGCACACTCTAATAAAGAACCTGCACAATTAAACGCAGACGACTTTTGATTCAGTAAATATCCAAGTGCGATTGACCGATCATTAGGAAGCTGCGCAGCCACGCTTGGTGTAACGGGGGAATATTGTTGTGAAGGTGACTCTGTATAAGAAGCTAATACTGGTTTTAATTTAGACGGCTGAAACTTTGATATATTGGGAGGTGACTCACTTTGTATAAATTCCACCTTCAAATTATAATCTTGCACATGAAGAGGAAGATGCTTCTGTAACATTTGTTTCAACTCCGTATCCTGTGCTTGCTGTATATATGTAGACATCGTATTAATTGTGTTATAGTCTCCTGCTATCAGTTCACTTAAGTCCCGTAATTCATGCGTTGCTAATTGCATTCCTATTCCTCCCTTCTATAAATTCCTTTCTAGCATCTCCTAAAAAAACAAAAATACCATATAAAAATCCACATCTCTGCGAATTTTTATTAGTATGAATTAAAGTGGATTACACTTTGGTGTCTCTAAGCCAGAAGCTTGTGCCAGTTTCAATAAATAATAACATTCTTCCCTTGCCATATGGTCTGCCATTCTTGCAGAGATGATGCTTAATACTTGATTAGATATTCCCAATTCCTCTAGCTCGTGAAGAAAATGAGAAAATAATTTCAATTCCAATGCAACATCTTTGGTAAATTTCTTTAGGGCTGGAAAAGAGTGTAGTTCTGTCCGTAAGTAACCCGTCATTTCCACAGCTTTCAAGTAGAATTGTTCAAAGTGCTTTTCATATTTCTCGCACTTCTCTTTCAGTCGTTTTTCGACAAGATCTAGCCCACCTGAAATGGAACCTGCATGCCCAGCTGCATCCGTTAGCCAAACGAGATGATAATGTAACTCATGAAAAATAGGTGGCACTTCTCCTTTCATTAAATACTCTAACACAGTTATATACTCTTCCACTTCGTTCACCATATGGTTAAGAAAAGTTGGTGTAAAATGAATTTTGATTTTTCCTTCTAGCTGCTTTTGTATAATACTCAGCTTAAATTTCCTAATTCCCTCTGCGGCTTCGTGTGCATCTTTCGCAAATGCAATTAAATTTACTGTATGGATATTGCTGAGGAACCTATCAAATATTTGGACAAAATACATCGCTTTTTGAATATCTTCTTTTTCATTTGGAGCTAAAGCATCTAAAAGAAACTGGGCGTGATCACCAAGAACCTTTAGCCAAAATTTATGTTCAAACAATGCATTTTCTTCATACGTGCTATTCATCCCATTAACTCCTCCTTACTTACTCTCTCGGCTCAATTAAAATTCTATACCCATCAGGATCATGCACAACAATCCCCCTTCTCTCCGTGTTACATCCCTTTAATTCTTCAAATGACACACAATAGAATTCTAATTTTTTCCGCACCTTTTCTATATCGTCAAATGGCAAATTAACATTTATATAAGAAGATAATGCCCTGCCGACAGCCTGATCTTTGTCTCGATTTAAAACGAAGCAAATTCTCGTTGCATCAACATCATACCAAACACCAGGCACATGTAATTGCGGACGGTGTCTACTCGGTTTAAACCCTAAAACCCCTTCATAAAAGTATAAGGTTTCCTTTAAATTCCTCACTTCTAATACAATGTTATTTGTAATCGTCTCCACATATACCTCCCCCTTGTCCCTACTAGTTTTTCTATATGAGTCATAAATGACAATTATGTCTGAATACAATACATAGTGATGAATATTTTACTTGTAAAGGAGGCTTATATTATGGACAAATTTATGAAATCTTTCACACCTTACCATGGCCCAAACGATCCTTGTCCGCCTATTGGAAAGAAATTTTATTCAACTCCTCCTCATTTATATATGGGATTCCAGCCACCAAACTTACCTCAATTCCCGCCTAACGAAGCGTTAAGAAAGGGCACTTTGTGGCCTGCTTTCTATGATTTTTATGAAAACCCTTATAAGAAAGGAAGGTGAGAGAATCCGTGGCTCAAACATTGCCAGATGAATATTATAAGTGGATAGAAGAGCTGCAAGAACTCGATTTTGTATTAGTCGAACTCACGCTTTATTTAGATACTCATCCAGATGATGTTACAGCTATCAATCAATTTAATGATTTTTCCTATAAAAGAAGGTTGCAAAAGCAAAAGATTGAGGAAAAGTATGGTCCACTTCAACAATTTGGTAATAGTTATTCTAAAGCCCCGTGGGAATGGAGCAAAGGTCCATGGCCATGGCAAATATGAAGTGAAAATCGAATCAGTGGGGGTTTTATCCCCCACTCATAATCAATCTTCACCTAACTTTTTTCTTTTGCTAAATTTTAAGATCGGAGTATTACCCTCCATAAATAGCGGGATAAAGGAGATAAAATATGTGGATATATGAAAAAAAATTGCAGTACCCTGTGAAAGTAAGTACTTGTAATCCAGCACTTGCTAAATTATTAGTTGAACAGTATGGCGGCGCAGATGGCGAATTAGCAGCTGCTCTCCGTTATTTAAACCAGCGCTATACCATTCCTGATAAAGTAGTCGGTTTACTAACAGATATCGGCACAGAAGAATTTGCTCATCTTGAAATGATTGCAACAATGATTTATAAATTAACAAAAGACGCGACCCCAGAACAGATGAAAGCCGCTGGGCTGGATGCTCAGTACGCCAATCATGATAGTGCACTATTTTATCACAATGCAGGCGGCGTTCCATTTACAGCCACATACATACAAGCAAAAGGGGATCCAATTGCAGATTTATATGAAGATATTGCTGCAGAAGAAAAAGCAAGAGCAACATATCAATGGCTCATCAATTTATCAGATGACCCTGACATAAATGATAGTCTTCGTTTTTTACGTGAGCGCGAAATCGTTCATTCCCAACGTTTCCGCGAAGCTGTTGAAATTTTGAAAGAAGAACGCGATAAGAAAATATATTTTTAACTATTTTGTGCACATACCAAAACAGTATGTGCACGTTCCCTACTAATATTTTTGAATATAAAGACTCCCTCCTTTACTCCATTCCGCATAACATACTTCTTTCAAATCTGTTTTCTGCTTCTTTAGCTCTTTTTGCAGCCATACTTCATGTAACCCAAACTTTTTTAAATTGTATGTAATAAGCTCCCCGTCGCTAATAAGAAGGATCGGCAATACATTTTCCTTCCCTTTTATTTTCAAATCTTTTCTTGTTGGCATATCTACATCATATTTTTTCATCACACTTATCGATCCATCATTTTCTAAAACTGCAAACGCTACATCTTGCAAAGAAAATATATCCTTTGCACGAAGCAAATGCTGAAGTTGATCAACATCTAAACGATTTTTCTTCATTTCGGTCCAATCTAACTTTCCATTTGCAATTAAAATAGATGGTTTTCCCTCAAGGAATAAACGAGCTTTTCTCCATTTTTGCGTAATAATTTCTGTAGTTAATATGAAAGCTCCCCACACAATAACGGAAAAGATAATCCTTCCTATATGGGCATCTTTATTATAAATAGCATCCCCTAAAAAATTCCCTAAAACGAGTGCTGAAATAAAATCAAATGGTGTAATTTGACTTATTTGCGTTTTCCCAAGGATTTTAACGACAAAAAATAACACAACATACCCAAATAGCAGTTCAATAAAAATTTCTACATAATCCATACTCTGTCACCTTTCTTTATTTCACACATTTTTATCGCGCTATTCGCAGACAGTGACACCTTCACATCATCATTTAGAAAAAGAAACTAGACAAAATCCCCTCACTAGTTAAAGTTTTACTTTCTTAATCCAAAACAGCTTTACACGTAGTATGCCACCTTAAATGAGAAAAATATAAAGCGAAACTTGAATTAATCAGCACCCATCGGAATTTCACAAAAAATCATCTCCCACCTACCCTCTTAAAGAAAAGTGGAAGTGGCTCGTCCAGAATGTGAGGGGATGGAGCTTCTAACGTAGAGGTGTTTTTTACCTCGCAGGAAGAAGCGAAGCCACCGAACATTCTAGCCACTGGAACTGGACAATGTTCTCTATGAATCTTGAAATAGGAAGATTACTGCTCTCACATAGCGGGATAAACGTATAATTATCCAACTTAACGCATTATTTTTAATTTTTTTTAAAATTCCCTGTTGCTTTCTAGTCATCAGACGATTAAAATTAAAACAGTTACTCGACAAATTATTTGAATTTTCGACAAAAAAAGATTCTTAGGAGGATTTTCTATACATGCGTACAACTTTAAAACCATCGCAAATTCTCTCAATTAGCTTATTGCTATTTGCAGTTTTTTTCGGCGCTGGTAATATGATTTTCCCACCACTTCTTGGGCTTTCTTCAGGAGAAAACATGTGGGTTTCTATTTCAGGATTTGTCATTACAGATGTTGGTTTATCGTTATTAGCAATCGTTGCTGTTGCCCTTGCAGGCGGTAGCTTTAACAACTTAGCGAGCCGTGTTCATCCAAAATTCGCAGCAATACTAGCTATTATTATCTACCTTTCAATTGGCCCACTATTTGTTATTCCACGAACTGGATCTGTTTCTTATGAGATTGGAATCGCACCACTTTTCCAGGACCAATGGTATTCCATGTTACTGTTTAGCCTTATTTTCTTTACGGTTGTTTACTTCTTATCATTAAACCCATCCAAATTAGTTGATCATATTGGAAAAATATTAACACCAATCTTACTTGGAATTATTGCAGTTATGGCAACAAAAGCAATTCTGTCTCCAGCGGGAACACCTATCCCCCCTGTCGGCGACTATAAAGAAATTCCATTTTTCAAAGGGTTTTTAGAAGGATTCTTAACATTAGATGCGATTGGCGCTCTCGTTTTATCGACAATTGTCGTAAATGCGATTCGTCAAAATGGTGTTGAGGAAAAAAAATCTATTGCAAAATACACAATTCTTTGCGGAAGTATTGCTGCTTTCTTCTTAACAATCGTTTATTTCTTACTTGGATATATCGGAGCATCAAATGGGAATTTAGGACAATTTGAAAATGGTGGACAGCTATTAGCAACTATTATGTACCAATTATTTGGGACAAGCGGTAATATTCTGCTAAGCATCGCCATTATATTTGCTTGCTTAACGACAGCCATTGGTGTAGTTAGTGCATTTGCCAATTATTTCACAAATGTATTAACCAATGTTTCTTATAAAAAGCTTGTCTTATATGTTTGTATTTTTAGCTTTATCGTTTCAAACCTAGGACTCAACTTGTTAATCAAAATTACGTTACCTGTGTTAATCATTCTTTATCCAATTACAATCATCTTAATTTTTGTATCATTTATTGATAAATATACGAAACGTAAACCATCTGTATACATCGGTGCAATGATTGCTGCATTCATCATTAGCTGTATTCACGCGCTTGATAATGTGGGAATGATGCCACATGCGATTACATCTATTGCAAGTACAATTCCTTTTTACAAATTAGGGATTGGTTGGATCGTCCCAGCAATTATTGGAGGTATTGTAGGATACTTTATTCCGCAAACACAAACAGAAGGTAAAGTTTCTACGAAATAAAAAAAGAAGCAAGCATTCTAACAAGTGCTTGCTTCTTTTCTTTTACATCGTATGTTTAAATGTAAATAACTCTTCTTTAGGAAGTGAAACCTGCTGCACCTCTTTTACTCCTTCTTGTTTTTTCCTTTCACCTACTCTTACTTTCGCGATTGCATCCTCTATACTTCGTGCAATCATATTCCCTGAAAAAATAGTAAGTCCAAAGAAAGTAATCGGTACGAGTGGAATCCACGGATGCACTGTTAGGGATCTAAAATAGACACCTATTAAACCTGACCATTCATGTGTATAAGAATCTAGTTCTTTATCCATTCCACCAAACTGTACCGTCCCTCCAAAAAATACTTCAAGTAATCCTAAATGAAGAAAAAGAATCAGTGTTTGAATAAACTGCTGCATAAACACAAGTACAAACGTCATATATAAGTGCGGAAAAACATGTTTCATAACAATATGCCGCTTACTTCCTCCTAGTATACGAGCAGCATCTATAAACTCTTCCTTTTGTAATTTCCGCACTTCATTCGCAATATAGAGAGAAATTGTAGGAATTGCAAGCACAATAAACAGTATGACTTGAAATGATGCTCTCTCAAAAAAACTTGATGTTTCTGCTCCATTTTCAAAGCTAGTCGCAAACCGAAGTAAAAAATATGCAATCATGACCGTTGGAATTACTGTAAAACTATCAAAAAAAGCTTCAATTTTTGAAAAGCCTCTTTTTATATAAGTTCCTAATATTATGCCAAAAAACACACCTATTATCATACGCATGATAGCAATAAAAGCAGATATACCAATCGTCCATTTTGCACCCTCAATAACTAAATTTAAAAGATCATAACCTTTTCGATCTGTTCCAAGTAAAAACTGCAATGAAGGCGAAAATGGTGGCACTTCTGGATTTCCTTGTGCATCATACTGCAAAGATACTTGCCGAATCTGTCCATCATTCCATATCGTATTTCCAATGCTTACGAGAACTAATACAATGAGAAATAAACTACTGATCCAAAACCTTCTATCACGCTTTATATATTTCCACATCTCTTACGCCCTCTCTTTCATCGCATCCGGAACGAAGTAATGAAACGACTTAAATAAAATAAAAATTGGGATGTAAATAAGTAAAACACCGATTGTAAACATCTCAATCGCTGGATAGTCTTTAATGAATATAAAAATACCGTGCGTATTAAAAAGCCATTCGATAATATATAAATTCGATAACATGAACCAAATATTCGTTTTCGCAAAAAACAGTGTACTAAGCAATACGTTTCGTACAACATGATGATTTAAAATATAAAAACGTTCCAATCCTTTTGCCTTCGCAAATAAAACATAGTCTTTTTCTAATTCTGTTTCAAAGCGAAGCAATAATAACTTGATAAACATAATCGTAGTTGGGATACTTAAACAAATAATCGGTAAGCCCCGAATTGATTCTCCCCCTAGTGCGGCAATTTTCACCGGTAAAAAACCTGTCTTTTGAAAAAACCATACGACAATAATTTGTGATCCAATAATAAGAAGAATGTCTGGAATAGACTCAAGAAAAAGAAGAAATGATTTGATACGATTTTGTATGTGCGGACGACTTCTAATTATGATATAAACAATACCAAAAGCCATACATAGAGAAATAAAGAATGAAGCTAAAAAAATAACCATCGTTTCTTTATAATGGACGAATAGTTGCGGAAATAACGGTTTATTCATCCCATATGTTAAGTTTGGAAGATCTATCAGTTTGATAGCTAACATCTTTACAGCCTGTACATACTGTGAAAAGTTAATATGCAATCCTTCAAATAATTTTGGAAGAGCACCTAAACAAATGATTCCTATAATGGAAAGGATCAATTGCACTGTAATATCTACCCCATTTGAAACGACCTTTCTTACCATTTTTCCCCTTCTCTCTATACAAATTTCCATTCTATTTATATTCTGTTCTATTTTATAAATAATTTTCAGAATTGTAAATATTTTCTATACAAAAAAAGAATCGCTAGATTAAGATTCTAGTGATTCTTTTTGTATCCGTTTTTCATTGCTAGCAAATGGCATATACAAAAGTAAACAGCCTATAAACGCAACAATTTCTAATGAAATAATATAGTATGGATGCGGTCCTAACATATCAAGTAATGAAGCTGTTTCAGGTTTATGTGCTAAAAACATATAATTGCCACCGGTTTCATAATTCACAAACGAAACGATTGGAATTAATAGATTTAAAAAAATCATCGTACGCTTGATTGAGTGAAAAGTCGGCCTATATCCTTCTACCCATGTCATAAAGAGCGGTGCCCATATTAATAATACATGTGCAATGAAAAATTCTATGAAGCGAAAATGCGGGAAAGCATACTGTAAGTTTGGCGTTAAGATTGCTTGTGATGCACCAATGATCCCCGTAAAAAAGACGATTTCGTATATTTTATAACTTTTTGTAATAACCATCATTGTTGCTAATAGTAAGCTAATCGTGCATAGTTCAAATGGTAATGATGTACTCAACTGAAAAATCCCAGCCTTCACTTGCCATACATCAAGCCCGATTTCACTTCCAATGAATAAAAAAGCTATCGCATAGCGAACCATCTTATTCCATTTCTCTTGACGAAGTAGATCTTGAAAATGATATAGAAAATACACTCCTATACCGATAAGAAGAAGTATAATAACATGTTGTTTTGAGTATGGAACAAACGGTTCTAATGGAACTGCTCGAAAATAAGTTTCCATTTTTCTCCCTCCTTTCCTTCATACAATATTATTGTAAGAAAGAAAAGGCTCGTCAATGAATTTGCTTACTTACAAAACAAACCTCGCTTATCCCATACAATCTCAGCCTAATTTTTATTAATCTGTAAACCTTACAAAACTGTAATGTTATTGTAAGCTAAAAAGATTTGTCATATTTCCCTTCTCTTCTATACTAAAAGTAGATACCAAAACGAGCGAAAAGGTGATAAATAAATGAAAAAGAAAAATAAAGTAATCATTACTGGTTTAATAACAATTGGAATTGCCGCAGGTTCATATTTTGCTTTTGCTGGCGGTGGTTCTGACGTAGCTATGGCATACAGCAGTTATAAAGTAACAGAAAAGCAGATTGAAAATGCACAAAAATTTGGCGGCGAAGTCATTCCGAATGGAATAGAAACAATCGCATTTGACCCATCAAAAGGTACGTATGAGCTATCTGTTAAAAAGGGCGATGAAGTAAAAAAAGGTCAGCTACTCTTTAAATATAATGATCCTGCTATGAAATTAGGTGTAACAGAAGCAGAAATGCAAAAAAAAATGGCTAATAAAGAAGTGGAATTACTAAACAAACAACTAAATGCAGCAAAACAAAAGCTGCAAAAAGATAAAAATGCCGGTTCACCAGGGGAATTGTTAAAAGCAACTGAAACTGAAATCGGGCAACTTGAATCTCAGCTTGAAATGAAAAAATTTGAAGTTGAAAAAGCAACGCAAATGATTCAAGCAAGCAATGAAAAACTAAATACTCTTTCTGTAACAAGTCCTGCCGATGGCGTAATTGAAGATATTACAAAAAATGCAGATGAAAAAACTGGTATGAGCGGCATTACCCTTCGCACTGCTGGTCCTCTAAAAGTAAAAGGTCAGCTATCAGAATACGAATTAGCTCACGTTAAAGTTGGGCAAGAAGTAACCGTTACATCAAAAACTGTCCCCGGAAAAACATGGACTGGTAAAGTCACTGAAATCGGTACAACACCAGTAAAGAGCATGGATGAAAACAAGACAGTATCTAACTATCAATTTATTGTTACATTAGATAATAATGAAGAATTGCAAACTGGATTCCACGTATACGTAACAAGTAAATCAGGTGAAGCAACTGGTACAGTTGTTCCAAAAAGCAGCATGGTGAAAAAAGGCGATAAAAATGTTGTATTCATCGTGAAAGATGGAAAAGCAAAAGAACAAGCAGTAACTGTTGAATTCGAAACAGATAGCGAAGCAAAAGTGTCCGGCGTGAAAACAGGTGACCAAATCATCTCTAAACCTGAAAAAGACTTAAAGGATGGTATGGAGGTTAATGCCCAATGATTGATTTAAGAGGCATCACGAAATCCTTTCAAAACGGTGAAGAAACAGTTGAAATTCTGCATGGTATTGATGTAACGCTAAACCAGGGAGAATTCACTTCTATCATGGGGCCATCTGGGTCTGGTAAATCAACATTAATGAATATTATCGGGTGCTTAGATAAGCCGACAAACGGAACTTATTCATTAGCTGGACAAAACATTTCAAACATGTCTGAAACGGAGTTAGCCCATATTCGGAATAAGGAAATCGGATTTGTATTCCAAAACTTTATGCTGCTTCCTCGTCTCAATGCACTGCAAAATGTAGAGTTACCACTTATCTACGCTGGAGTAGACAAAAAGGAACGCCGCGAGCGTGCGCTAGCTGCACTAACAAAAGTAGGTCTAGCAGATCGTGCAACCCATTTACCAAATGAACTATCTGGTGGGCAAAAGCAGCGTGTTGCCGTTGCTCGCGCAATTGTAAATAATCCAAAATTCATTTTAGCCGACGAACCAACTGGTGCACTTGATACAAAGACAAGTAAACAAATTATGGACCTCTTTTACGAATTAAATAAACAAGGCTCAACAATCATTATGATTACCCATGATCGAGAAATTGGGGAAGCGGCAGCACGCCAAATTGTAATTCGTGACGGAAATATCGTCCAAGATTGGAGAGGTTAATTTTGAACACAAGTGAAAATATACGCATGGCCCTTTCCTCTATCTTCGCTCATAAAATGCGTTCTATTTTAACGATGCTTGGGATTATTATCGGGGTTAGTGCGATTATTACAATCATCTCTATTGGAGACGGAACAAACGCAAAGTTCCGTGAACAAATCGGGAAAGAAAAGACGGATCAATTTTCAGTAAACTATACAACAGAAGATTATGCTGATATGGATGGAAAAATATCAGCAAGCATGTATGACAATGTTTCAAAAATCCCTGGTGTTCAAGATGTATACCCTGACGTTAGAGGAAAAGAGAAAGTATATGCCGGAAAAAAAGAATTAGATATTGATATAATTGGCGCGAAAGGTGATTATTTTGAAGATGCTTCTAAATTTAAGCTTGAGCATGGCAGATTTTTAACAGCTGCTGATTTAGATAAACCAAAGCATGCCATTGTACTAAATAAAGATGCATTCGATAAATTGTTCTCTTCATGGGAACCAAACTTATATATTGATATAAAAGGTACGCCTTACAAAGTAATCGGTGTATATTCTATAAAAGAAACGATGGGTGGTATGGAGTTTAAAGAAGGTATCATCTCTGCTGAAAACTGGCCTGTTCTATTTGGGAAAAATAATTATGACAGCTTAACAGTAAAAATTGCTCCAGGTCAAGATAAGGGAGCTGTGCAGGATGCAGTTGTAAAATCATTAAATGATGCGAAAAAACCAGAGCACACAGGAAAATTTAAAGTACCAGATCCACAAGAAGTATTAAAAGAGATTGATAACTTCACAGGTATATTAAAAAGTGTATTCGGTGGTATTGCAGCAATTTCACTTTTAGTTGGTGGTATTGGTGTTATGAATATCATGCTCGTTTCTGTAACAGAACGTACGCGTGAAATTGGTATCCGTAAAGCACTTGGTGCAACGCGCGGAAAAGTATTGATGCAATTCCTAATTGAATCTTGTATTTTAACAGCATTAGGCGGATTCATTGGATTTATGCTCGGTATTTTCTTCGCTTGGATTGTCGCAATTTTCGCGGGATGGCCACTTGTTGTTTCCATAAAATTAGGTTTAATTTCAGTAGCATTATCTATGTTAATTGGTATTCTATTCGGGTTACTGCCAGCTAACAAAGCTGCGAAACTTGATCCGATTGAATGTTTACGATATGAATAAGCGAAAAAGGTTGCCTTATAATAGGAGGGCAACCTTTTTTAATTCAAAAAATTCATATTGATAGGGATTATTTTTTTAACACAAATCCAAACTTATCCCAAGCCTGTAAATAATCCAATAAGAAGATTTCCTCCTCTACTACACGGCCAACTACATTTGTCTTCCCTGTGTTTACCATATCTTTTAAAGCAATCTGTAATTCTCCTTTATATTGACCATATTGTTCGTTATCGATAAGAATGTCACCACGTTTAATCGCTCTTGTGTTATGCGGTTTAAACTCTTCTTTTTTATATTTCACACGGCTTTGTGTTGAACGAATCATATATTCAGACACATCCCCGCGGTAAAAATGTGGTTCTTCTAATATGATCTTTCTTTCTAATTCTGTTGTTGTTTCATAAATCTCTATATCAAACGTTTGCTTTTCTTTATTTACTTCTCCGAGCGCTTTTAATTCTTCTTCTGATGCATATGCATTCGCAATGATTACATCATCAATTAATTCTGTTGCAAATAAATGTTTTGCCTGCGTTGTCATCGGCAATTCACGATGTTGTTCAAGTGTACATAAACCTTCTGTTACCGGCCATGGACCATATGTCGCATCAAATGATGTAATAAAAGCAGCAGTTCTCATGCCGTAATCTTTAAATTGTTTTGAGCATTTTATAAAGTGATCATAAGAAATGCCCGAATAACGATGCGGATAAAAATTATGACAACCAATTAAATTTTCACGGTTCGGACGATGGCTCATAATATTATCAACATATTTCGTACCGTTACTCATATTAATCTCAATTTTCAATCCATACGGGCTATATGTCATAATAGATTCTTCTAATCCTGAGAAACCAACATCTAGACGAATACCATATGCACCTAATTTACTGAAGAATGAAAGATCGTTGTAAGAAATATCAAGCTGTTCAAAAACGGCCGGACTAATATCAACAAGTACTTGGAAACCTAATTCATTCGCATACGAAATCGTTTCTTTAAACTCTTTAACAATTTTCTCTTTTTCCCCATCTACTGATAATAAACATGTAAACACACGTGTAAAACCATATCGATGTGCTAATGTTAAATATTCCTTATCTTTCTCTACTGTAGAATGTTCTGGATAAATAGAAATACCTAATCGTCTCATGCATATACGCCTCTTTCTTCTTCATCATTTTGTAAACCCTTTCAAATATGAATAGTAAAATAGTAGAAACCCCCATCTACTTCACTATTTATTTGAATCAGATTTCTTTTTAGAAAAAACATCTCTATCAATCATAACAACTAGCAGACTATACATCTATACTTTACCTTTTTTGCAGCAATTTGTGTAGTGATTACACAAATTTGTAAATTTTTTGGTCTCAAAATTGTTATTTCATTTCGATTCACCTTTCTTGACTGTTCGATTGGCCACTACATATACTCAAAAGAAGAGAGAAAAATATTTAGGGGATGAATATATGGGAGAAGCAGCACTCGTAAAACGAGAACCATTATGGACAAAAGAATTTATGGCGCTCATCTTAGCAAACTTATGTATGTTTTTAGGTTTTCAAATGTTAATTCCAACATTACCTGTTTATGTGAAAGAAATTGGTGGTACAAGTTCAAACATCGGATTTGTTGTTGGAATGTTTACTGTGGCAGCTTTAATTATTCGGCCACTCACTGGAAATGCACTACAAAAATTCAGTAAAAAGCTTATTTTAATGACTGGTACTGCAATTTGTTTACTAGCGATGGGCAGCTACCTATTTGCCTCCACTGTCTTCCTTCTTCTTGCTGTTCGCATTTTACACGGAGCTGGTTTTGGTATTACAACAACCACATATGGGACTGTAGTCTCTTACTTAATTCCTGCAGCACGCCGTGGCGAGGGTATGGGATATTTCGGCCTCTCTGGAACGATCGCGATGGCACTTGGTCCTCTTATCGGACTCTGGCTCATGCAGACTTATAGCTTTACGATTCTTTTTTTATGTGCGCTATCTTGCACAATAATTTCATTAATATTAACAAAGTTACTCAAAATTCAAGCAACTGAAAAACCAATTCCAGAAACACACGAAACGTTTTTAGATGGATTTATCGAAAGGAAAGCTTTACTTCCTTCATTATTAATACTATGTATTACATTAATGTACGGAGGAATTGGGAGCTTTATCACGTTATTCGCAGCGCAAGTCGGTATCGCTGATATTAGCCTTTTCTTCTTATTTAACGCTCTTGCCATCGCAGTAACACGTCCCTTCTCCGGAAGGTTATACGATGTAAAGGGCCATACATTTGTGATTATTCCTGGTGTTATCTTAACATTTGCAGGTATTATCCTATTATCATATACAACAACAATACCAAGTTTAATTATTGCAGCAAGCTGTTACGGAAGTGGATTCGGCGCCATACAGCCCGCCTTACAAGCATGGATGATTGACCGTGTAGCTCCGCATCGCCGCGGCGTTGCTACTGCAACATTCTTTTCTGCATTTGACCTTGGCATTGGAGCAGGTGCTATTATCTTCGGATTCATCGCACACTTTACAGACTATGCAACTGTCTATCGTTATTCCTCTGTGTTACTTATCACGTTTCTGTTTATTTACATTACAAATGTACGAAAGCAAAAACAGATGGATAAAAAAAATGAAAAGGCTGCTGGATGACCCAGCAGCCTTTTCTAACTCTTATTTATCACGATGATACTTTAAATTTGTTGTTACATTGTCTCCAAAATAAGTCTCAGACCCATTTTCTCCAGGAGCCAATATTTTCGTCGTTAACAGTACTTTATTTCCAGCTAATTGAATCGTTCCCTCTTGCAATACATTACTTCTTAGATTTGTAAATGTAAATGTTCCAACGCCATTATTATCAAAGGTAACAATAGCTCCTCCCTTTGCCCCATCCGGTCTCGCATTTGCACAATCTCTCGACTTTTGACCATGCATTTGTGCACCTAAATGAACTCTCGCTACATTTTTTTCACTAAACTGGAGTATAACAAAAATCCCATTTCCACAATAGTCATCTGAATCTGTCCATTTCCCATTGTATGATGTAAAGTCTTTTACTTGTACTACTTCTTTTTGGACATTTCCCTGCGGTTCAGATTCATTTTTCTTTTCAGTTTGCTCAGTTGTATTTTGTTTTTGACTCTCTTTCACGTTAAAAACTACTTTGAGCGGTTTTCCTATTTCTGAACCATCTGCTTTTCTCACTTTACTTGTTACAAATACCGTATATGTACCTTGTTTTTTCTCTTTATCCTTAGATTCAATAATAAGCTTTGTTCCATCTATTTTTAGCTTACTATCTACCTTCGCATTTTCTTCATCCATTACATAAACAGATTCAGGTGTCACCGTACCTGGATCAATTTTATGTTTCAAATCGATTTCCATTGGATCATTAGCAGTAATAGATGCCTGCACCGGAACTTCTTCAAATTGATCTTCCTTTGTAACCTTCTTTTCCTTTTCCTTCTCTTCCTTTTCCTTCTCTATTTTCGTATCAACTTGTTGCTTTTCAGAATTACAGCCTGATAAAATAGTCCCACATAAGATAAACATTATCATTAAAACCGTAGATCCATATTTCATTACTTTTTCCCCCTACTTAATTCTAAGCTAGATTATACAATCTTTATTTAACTATCTATTATTCTACTCCCCTTAACACTCTCACATTATACCAATTTTACAAAAATATAGAAATATCCATATTTATATGTTGTTTTATCACACCGGCTGCTTGTAATTCACAATAGCAGTTATGAAATTCGTAATTGTAAATGGAAATTCTTTCGTCAGGAACAATGCCTACTTTTTACAAATAGTGAAATGAGTTTACTGATACATATTCATGCTATTACTTTGCAAGACATAATTTATGTTTCATATTTCTCTAGCATTAACCCAAAACATATACAAAGGGCCTTTACATCTAATGGTATTCCTTTACAAAAACATCCTAAATACAACATTAAAACCAATTAAATCCAGGAGTTTCTTTAAATAAATGTAAACTTTTAACCCCTTTGTAAATTTAGTGTTAATTTTATCAGTAAATCGTTTACAGTACCTCAAATTTTAGTTGATAATTACACCGTACATGAAATTTAAGGAGTGAAATGTGTGGAATTTAATGTTCAAGACATGATCTTCCAGTTTATTGGTGGATTAGGTATTTTCTTATTCGGGATTAAGTACATGGGGGACGGACTGCAACAAGCAGCTGGTGATCGCCTCCGCGACATACTTGATCGCTTTACAACTAACCCACTTATGGGCGTACTAGCAGGTATGTTAGTTACCGTACTCATTCAATCTAGTTCAGGAACAACTGCTTTAACAGTTGGACTTGTAAGTGCTGGATTTATGACGCTAAGACAGGCAATTGGTGTTATTATGGGGGCAAATATTGGTACGACCGTTACAGCATTTATTATTGGAATTAAAATCGGAGAATATGCTCTTCCAATTATGGCAGTTGGAGCAATCTTACTATTCTTCTTTAAAAATAAAAAAGTCCAATCTCTCGGACAAGTCGTTTTCGGATTCGGTATGTTATTCTTCGGTTTGGAATTAATGAGCACAGGTATGAAACCTCTTCATTCTTTAGAATCTTTCCAAGAATTAACTGTTAGTATGAGTAACAGTCCAGTCCTAGGGGTTATCGTAGGTACAGTCTTTACATTAATTGTACAAAGCTCAAGCGCAACAATTGGGATCTTACAAGAATTATTTGGCCAAGGTGCAATCGATTTAAAAGCTGCTCTACCTGTACTATTCGGTGATAATATCGGAACAACAATTACAGCTGTATTAGCAGCGATTGGTACTTCTATTGCAGCAAGACGCGCAGCACTAGTACACGTTATCTTTAACATAGTTGGTACCATCATCTTTACAATTTTATTAGTACCATTTACAAATTTGATTCAATATTTCCAGACATCGTTAAACTTAAATCCAGAAATGACAATTGCTTTTGCTCATGGAACATTTAACGTAACGAATGCGATTATTCAATTCCCATTCATTGCAGTGTTAGCATGGATTGTAACAAAGATTATTCGCGGAGAAGATGCTGCAATTGACTTTAAACCACAGCACTTAAATCCAATCTTTATTGAACAATCTCCTGCCATTGCCTTAACAGAGGCGCAAAAAGAAATTATTCGTATGGCAGAGTTCTCATTACACGGACTAAAAGAAGCAACTCAATTTTTAAATACAAAAGAAAAGAAACATGCTAATACGGCAGCTCAATTAGAAGGTGCTATTAACAACTTAGATAGAAGAATTACCGATTATTTAGTATTACTTTCTGAAAAACCACTTTCACCAATGGATTCCGAAAAACATTCAGCCTTAGCATCTGTTGTCGGAGATATTGAGCGTATTGGAGACCATGTAGAAAACGTTGTGGAGCTTGTAGACTCTCAAATTTCTAATCGCATAACACTATCAGATGAAGCAATGGCAGAACTAAATGAAATGCTTGAACTTACAACTTCAACATTGCAAGATGCAATTGGCGCTTTAACAAACTTTGACACTGCACTCGCACAAACAGTCATTACAAAAGAACGTAAAATTGATCAAATGGAACGTGTGTTGCGTAAACGCCACGTACTACGCTTAAATGAACGTAGTTGCTCTGGTGATGCGAGTATCATCTTTGTTGATATGGTAAGTAATTTAGAGCGTATCGGTGATCACGCTGTCAATATTGCAGATGGAGTTTTAGGAGAACAAGGAAAATTCACATTAAAACAAACACTATAGTACAAAAAAAGACGTCCTGGATAAGGGCGTCTTTTTTCATATATTTAGATAGATCCGATATTATAACGCCTTCACAATTGTTCTTCCCTTTAATTTCCCTTGCAGTATAAGGTCAAATTTATCATTTACTTCTTCTAATGTGCATTCTGTCGTATAAGGTAATAAGTTTAGATTTTTCCACTCATCTCCTAATATTGAGCAAATCTGCTTTCTTAATATCATTGGACATTGTACAGAATCTACTCCGAGCAAATGAATGCCACGCAGGATAAATGGATATACGGAAGTTTTAAATTCATGTCCTGCAACGTTACCACACGTCGTTACACTTCCTCCGTATTGAAAGTGGTTGCTAATGTATTTCTGCCAACTGTGTCAATTACACCCGCATAAATTCCTTTAAACATCAGTTTTCCAGATTGATCATTTATTTCATCTCGATGAATAATTTCTTTCGCACCTAAATGAAGCAACATTTCTTTCTCTTCCATTTTTTCAGTCGCAGCTACTATCTCATATCCTAAGTGCGCTAAAATGCTAACTGCGACACTTCCCATTCCGCCTTTTCGACGTACAATGAACTTCAACAATTACTAGCCTCTTTCTAAACATTTCTCTTCATTTATCAACCTGTTTATACTTTTTTCAAACTTTGCAACTGAACCCTTTTCGGGTTCAGTTCATTATATTTTCTACCTTGTCTTTATATACAACGTATTCTTTCCCATCCACTACTGCTACCACCGCAAATTCATCTTTTGGATTGAATGAAAGCCAGTCAGCCCACATGTTTGTATTTGGTCCTCCACTCCACATATTATGAACAGTATTTTTAGTTAAATTCATAACTTTATAAGACGCATTTGGTGCATTTGTTCCAGTCTTTATTTCAAATGTGTATGCGTTATGAATTTTTTTATAAAAGTAGAAAACGTTTGATGGACGAAGCTGATTCATAAGATCCTGTTCTTTTTTCTCTGCAATTTTCATCCCTTCTTGTAATGTGACAACATCTGTTTTTAATGTTTTCCAGCTCTCTTTAGCTGCATCCAAGTTAGGTTTCAAGAATTTAAATTTATTTTGATCCGCTTTTTCAGATGCCTTATCAATATGTTCCAGCACTCCTGAATATTTAGAATCTAAATCATGCCATTGCGCGGACATATAAGTAAGAGAAGTAATGGCTTTATCAATTGCACTATGCATATCACTAATATTATGAAACGCAACTCCAACTACACGATTTAATGTTATTTTATAATCTACAGTCTGACGTAATTGTGATAATAAAGGCTCTAAACTTGATAACTTACTTCTTGCATCACCTATCATTATACCACCAGCAATCATCGTGGGGAAAAAGGGGATTTTCACCATTGTCAATCCTTTAGATTCTATGCCTTTCTGATAGTTTATATCCGCTAAAACTTCATCTAAACGCTTTTGGTCAGTCTCCACATCAGCACCTTGGTTTTTTAAAATCGATTGTAAAGTCTCTTTATGGCTTCCAAATGTTCTAACATCTTCTCCAATAGCGTCTTTTAATTTAGTTAATTCTTCTATTAATGCTTTTGCAGACTTTTGGTTTTGTTGAATTCCCCCCCATAAATCTGTAATCCCTTTTTTTAAAGTATCTCCATTCCCTGTATTAATCGCTTCTACTAATGTTCCATAATAATTTTCAAATGTTGTATCGTATTCAATAATGCCTGTTAATGTATCTAAAAGTTGTTTTTTTACTTTCGTATTCCATGTAACAGCATGTTCTCTAGCGTTCTTTTGATCTTGTGCAATTTTAATAGGTAAATCTGCATACCCATTAATAGTAATTCCTTCAAAACTCACATCTGGATTATTAATTAACAAATAAGAATATTCATTCATAGATTTTGCAAATAACCCAGCATCTTGCAAAGCTTTTTTCATCTGCTCTTCATTTGCTGAAAGAGATATATCTCCATTGTTCGTTTGTTGAATTTCACTTGCAAAAGTTGCTACTGGTGTAACTGCATAAGTTGTTGTAATAGTTAAAAACGTCGATACAGCGAGTATTTTGTAAGGAATTTTTTTTATCATTTCATATTCCCCCTATGTAGGTTTTGATTATAGGTTCTATTCCTCTTTAAAAATAAAATGAGTTCTGCATCTTTATGAATATCATTCAAAGAGAATTTATAGTGAAAGGCGAAGTCCTTAATCAGACTCCGCCTTTTCGGTGTATTACAAATTGTTAAATTAATATTTAACGATTTGTTCCTAGGTTTTCTATGTTTTTTTAGGCGATTTTATAATAGAGCCGATCTTTCCCTATTGTTGTGGAGTAACAGATTCCACTTTTAATTCTTTTATCCCTTCTTTTAATGTGACAGCATCCGTTCTTAATGTTTTCCAACTGTCTTTAGCAGCATTCAAGTTAGGTTTTAAGAATTTAAATTTATTTTGATCCGCTTTTTGAGATGCAGTCTCAATATGTCCCAGTACTCCCGAATATTGAGAATCTAAATCATGCCATTGCGTGGACATATAAGTAAGAGCATTAATAGCATCATCAAGCGCACTATGCATCTCACTAATATTATTGTAAGCAACTCCAACTACACGATTTAATGTTGTTTTATTATCTACAGTCTTACGTAATTCAGCTAATAAAGGCTCTAATTTGCCTAAATTATCTCTTGCTATACCGACTATGATTCCACCAATTATCGGTAGGCCCAAAATAGCACCCTTCATTACATTAAATCCATCAGATTCTAATTGTTTATAATAGTTTACTGAGCCTAAAACTTCATTTAGACGCTTTTCATCAGCCTCAACATCAGCACCTTGGTTTTTTAAAATCGACTTCAACTGATCTTTATTGCTTCCAAATGCTCTAACATCTTCTCCAATAGCGTCTCTTAACTTAGTTAATTCTGCTATTAAATTTTGTGCACCCTTTTGGTTTTGTTGAATTTCACCTCGTAAATCTGTAATCCCTTCTTTTAAAGTATCTCCATCCCCTGTATTAATCGCCTCTACTATTGTGTCGTAATAATTATCAAATGTTGTATCGTATTCAACAATGCCTGTCAATGTATCTAAAAGCTGTTTTTTTACTTGCGTATCCCATGTAACAGCATGTGCTCTTGCATTCTTTTGATCTTGCACAATTTTACCAGGTAAATCTTCATACCCATTAATCGTAATTCCTTCAAAGTTCACATCTGGATTCTTAATTAACATATAAGAATAGGCATTCATAGATTTTGCAAATAACCCAGCCTTTTGCAAAGTTTCTTTCATTTTCACTTCATTTGCTGAAAGAGATGTATCTCCATTATTCGTTTGTTCAATTTCACTTGCATAAGTTGCTACTGGTGAGACTACAGAAGTTGTTGTCATAGTTAAAAGCGCCGATGCAACGATTAATTTGTAAGGGATTTTTTTCATCATTTCATATTCCTCCTATAGGTTTTGATTTTTAATTCTTTGCTTCTTGTGTAAAAGCGATGTCTTTCGAAATGAATTCTGCATCTTTATGAATATCACTCCAACTTTGTTTAGCAGCTTTTAAATCATCAAGTATTAAAGAGAATTTATGTTCTTGCATAGAGTCGATATTATCATGTAAATCTGTATAATTAGCCCCCATTTTATTCCATTGTTGTTGGATATTTGTTAGAGACATTATCGCTTGATCCACTGTTTGATATAAATCTGTCAAAGTTGCTTTCGCGTTAGTAAGCGAAATAACTGCTTGGCTAGCAAGATCGGCTTTCGTACTTAGTTCACCGATTTTTTTAGAAATTTCGTTATAGGAGTTCATATGATTAGACGCCGTGACACCAGATGCTGTTCCTAAACCGATACCAGCTGCACCGAGAGCTGCAAGGCCACCAACAACAGCTGGTGTTGCTGTACCGCCAGTCACAACAATTACTACTCCTCCTGCGATGGCTGCAGCAACTAAAATGAATGCTCCCAATCCACCACCAATTGACCATGCTAATACATTGTTAAAATGCTCTGTCTGAGTAGAACGTAGCTTCTCAATTTCAGCTTGAAGTTGTGGAATCAGGGCATTATTTCCAGCTAATAGTGCCGTTAATCCACCTTGTCCATCTGGGCCACCAACATTATTTTTAAACCCTGTAGAATTGTCATACAGTTTTGTTTTGAAGTCTTGTAACATCTTAATTACTTCTGTAACTTCTTTTGAATTTGTATTAATTGTAGTGATTAAATCATTTAAACCCTCTTTTAACTCTGCTTTATCTTTCTTTTGTACAGCAGCTTCCAATATATCGTAATAATTTTTAAATTGTTCATCGTAATTTACAATATTACGTGCTGTTTTTTGAATCTTCGGCTTCGCTGTATCTAACCAATAATTTGCATTGATTCGTGACAGTTCCTGATTAAGGTGAATATTTTTAATTAATTCTGCTCCTTCTGAACCCAAATCAATATTGGATAAATTTATATTTGGTTGTTTAATCATTGTTTTTGCGTACAAATCCATTACAAGAATATGAGATCCTGTTTCAGCTAATGCTTTCTTCAGCCCTTCAGGTCCTAATTCATAATTCCCTACTTTTTGTTCTTGAGCGGTCTGTTCTTGTGCAAGTACATGAATAGTGTTACCGTTAGTAGTAGTTATAAGTGTTGCTAGAGTGGCTACAGCTAACACTTTAAATGGAAGTTTTTTCATAACTATTCTCCTTCTCAGTTTTTTGATAGATTCTTATAATCTTTAAATTATTTTCATTAAATTCATAATATTAAAACTTATTAGCTTGCTCTTCAAGGTAACTTGTTACATTTTTTAATTGTCTTAATGTATCTTTTTGAGACTGTTGATCAGTTGTATCAACATTAGTAGATAATTTTGTAATACTATTTTTGATTAGATTCAAATCTTCTTTATAGCGTTTTAGTAGGTCAAGTTCTACATCCACTTGATTTGCAAATGTATGTAAATCATTTTGCATAATAAGAAGCATTGATTTTTGTAAATCCGCTACTGTTAGGTTCTTTGTTAAATCATAAAATTTTTGGTTTTGTGTCTCTAAATCATCTAAATGTGCTCGCTGCTCGGCTGTTAGTTTATTTACTTCAGCGAAGGCACTATATGTGCTCTTAATTTTTTCAGGGTCAATAACTTTCATAAGGTCATACTCTTTCGTTTGTGCAGCTGCTGCTGCTGCTATTTCACCTTGTTTGCTTTTTTCAATTGCTTCACGAGCTGCTTTTTTAGCCGATTCAATCTCTAGAGCAGATTTACCCTGTTCTTTCGCTTCTTGCTCTGCTTTTTTCTCTGCTTCTAAAATAGAGTTGTTAATTTCTTTTCCTTTGTTATGCGCTGCCACCGCCGTTTGAGCAGCCGGTTCAATAATATCTTTTGCAAGACTATAGATCTCTTGGAATATCTTAAGTCCTTGTTCATTTAAAGCTCCTGGTAATAATGCTATCTGTTGTAAATCATCTTGAATTGATTTTTGGGTATTTAGTAATTCATTTTTTAGCTGGTCTATTTTCCCTGTTCCCTCTGAACTTAGTACACCCTGTGCTTTTGTCACGTCAGTATCGAGATCTTTAAGCTTTGTATCAAGCTGTAATTTAAGATCTGTTAATTCATTAATCTGACGTTGTACGTTTTCTTGGTTTGTCGTAGCTTTATCTTGGAGAACTTCAAGTCTATCCAAGAACCCTTCTTTATCTTCTTTATTGTCTACAAACTGTTTTAATGCTGGGTAATAGCTATTAAATTGCGTTACAAATCCTTTACTTTTTGAATTTAATAGAATTAATTTTGGATAAAGTTCCGATGACCATTCGTTCATATCTTGTTTGATTAGGGATTGGTTCGTATTTAAAGATGGAACTTCCTCTAGTTGTACATTAGGGCTCATTAAAGCTTTATCTATATATGTTTGAATTAATTTAGATTGTGCACCTAATTTTCGTAATGATGAGGAAATATCCATGTTTTCCTGTTGCGTTTCTGCTTGAACGATTGGTGTTGCGAGAGTATTAATAGGAATATTCACTCCAGTAACAATGGATGTTATTAAAAACCCTGTAAGTATTTTATGTTTCATTCAGTACACCTCTTTACTATTGTCTTTTACAATTTTATTCATACATCTTGAACGCCCTAGCGCTAGGCTCTCTTCTTGCACATGCTTGAGGAAAGAGAATTCTTTTGGATAGAGTGCTAAACTCTCGTTTCTCATAGAATGTAAGGACCTTACTTCCCCTCATTTAAATACTATGTTTTTCACAAGTAAACAATAAAATTTCATCACCTAATTTGAAGTAGCTGCCAAATGAATAGTATAATATTTATTTTTCTCTGGAGTTGCTGTTTGACTTACAGAAGCCCAGATAGATAAACCCATTGCTCCTACAGCTAATCCTGCCATGACTTTTTTGATAATAATTTCATAATATCTCTCCCAGTTTTGTCGACAAGAGCCCTACAAGATTACAAAAGATGAAATTATACTGTACATTGCTTATACTTTCACCTCGGAATAAAATAAGATTATTTTTGCTTTGTAGAGACTTAAAATTCCATTTTTACAAATGCGACACTTTTTTGATTCTAAATTATTACCAAACCTAATAAACTGAGTATTCAAAAAATTATTTTTAGCATAGTGTTACTTGAAACTTTATTGCACTTTTATTAGTACACCCCTCTCCTCTCCTTAGTGGTCATACCAATTACACCTTTATTAAAACATTAAATTTTTAATGCGTAAATAGTAGAATTTTGTCGACTATATTCAATAATTTAGTTGTTGAATATTAATGCGAGTGGAAATATTATACTTATAAAATTATTTTTCAGTATTATTTAAGTAATTACAATAGTTACAACTTGATATATCCCATTGAAAAATAACCATTTTAATTTTCAAACAACATTTAATTATTGTTTAATATAATTTAATCACACTCTGCATATTAATCCCCCTTATTTAGATATGCAAAATTACATATCCAAATAAAGGCTTAAATAAGATGTGCTCTTATAAATAGCTAGCTGTAGAGAAAGAAAGGCGAAATCTTCAAATAGACTCCGCCTTTTCGACGTACAATCAACTTCAACAATTACTAGCCTCTTTCTAAACATTTCTCTTCATTTATCAACCTGTTTATACTTTTTTCAAACTTTGCAACAAAACCTTTCAACAAATCTTACTTCTCTATTGCTTATTCTCCTAAAATTTGGTGCGTAACCCAAAAAAATCTGACTTTTCGCAAAATAAATCGAATTTTTGTGAAATGTAAATGATTTGTAATGTTCTTTTCCACCAAATTTCATTATAATTAGGTGATATGAGTGTCGTATTTTAATCCAAATGAAGGAGTATATGAAATGGATCAAATCCCATCTTGGCAAAAAAATATACGAAATAATACGAAAAAAGGAAGGAAAAAAACAAAAATCGTTATAAGTGCTCTTTTAGTATTTTTAATAATAGGAGGCAGTTATACTTGGTTTTTAGTAAATAAAGCATCCTCTGCTGTTCGAAATGCTGCTCACGGTTTAGCACGGGGGGATAAATCAGATTTACGTGATAAAGCAGTGAAACCTATTTCTAATAATGTATCTGTATTAATCATGGGCGTTGATGAAAGCGATACACGTGGCAAAGAATACGGTGCTGCTATCAGAACAGATGCAATGTTACTTGCAACTTTTAATAAAGATAGTAAAACTGTAAAACTTTTGAGTATTCCACGAGACACATATACTTATATCCCAATAGAAAAGAAAATGGATAAAATTACACATGCACATGCATATGGTTCTGCTAAAAACGGGAAAAATGGTGGCCCGCAGGCTAGTATTGATGCAGTAGAAAAATTACTCAATGTTCCTGTTGATTACTTTGTAAAATTCAACTTTAAATCATTTATAAAAATTGTGGATGATTTAGGTGGTATTGAAGTAGATGTTCCTGTTGAATTTACTGAACAAGATAGTAACGATAACGCAGGTGCAATCCACTTGAAAAAAGGCGTTCAAAAATTAAACGGTGAAGAAGCTCTTGCTCTTGCAAGAACACGTCATATTGATAGTGATGCAATGCGTGGTCAACGCCAACAGCTTGTTATTGAAGCCATTCTGAAAAAGCTAGCAAGCGTTGATTCTGTAACAAAAGTAGGTGATATTATTGATCACATTGATGGACAATTTGTTACAAACTTAACATTTGATGATATGTTATCATTCTATAAATACGGTGTAGATTCTTCAATTGAAAATTTACAGATTAATGGTAAAGATTGTTATATGTCAGCTGGTGATAAAGAATGTGGTCGCGCAAGTGACGGTGGTACGTATTATTATGTTCCCGTAGAAGAAGATTTAGACAATTTAACAAAACAACTTCGTACTCATCTTGGACTATCTGAGTATAAGAAGGTTGATTCTGATAATAAAGAAGACAAGAAAAAAACAAACTCTGAGAAAACAAAAGATACAAATAACGATAGCGATAATCACCAAAATTCTACTACCAAAAAAAATAACAATAACGATGGAGATACAGAAACAACATCGAATGAGAATTAATAAAAAACCCAGCTCCATGAAGGTAGAGCTGGGTTTTTTATACTTTTAATTCCGCTATAAGATGTGACTTCTATCCGTGAGATATTCTTTGTTTTTCCAAATCAGATGGTTCCTGTCTGTTCATACACAATAACATTTTAAAAATTCTAACTTTTCATCTATCAATTTCCATATCTTTAAATTATAATAAAGGATAGGTGTATATTCCAATTAACAGGAGGTAAAACATATGAAAGCTGCGGTAAAACATAACGTTTCAGACTTTAAAGATTATCTAAAATCCAATGAAATATATATGGAAGAAAACATAGATGAAAATGATGGCTCTGTATTTTTTTCAGTGAACTTAGATACAGAGAGTGGCGCAAAAGTTCGGCTTATTGCTGCCTTTAATAGCGAGCATCCTACAGTCGATATATATTGCTTCAATGTCGCTCAAGTTCATGATTCAACTAAAAAAAGCGAATTATTGCATGTAATCAACGAACTAAATACAGCATATCGATTCGCAAAATTCACAATTAGTAACAGCGATTCTATCGACATTTCGACTTCCCTTGTATTTACAGAACCATACTTTAATCCTGCCCTTGTATTTGAACATACAAGACTATTATATAAAGCTGCAGATGATGAATATGAAAGATTAATGAAAGTTATTTGGGCTTAATCAATGAACGCCACTAGTTCTCCAATGGCGTTCATCGTTTTTTCTTAAGGAATCTATTTACTTATCAAATAAATAGATTCACATTTCCATCAGAAGCATCTGCTAAATAAGCTGCCACACCAGCAAACTCGGCATCTTCCATGATCTCTTCTTCTTTTAACCCTAATAAATCAACTGTCATTTGACAGGCTACAAGCTTAATACCTTGTTCTTTTGCCATATCAATTAAGTCTGGAAGTGGCATAGCGTTATGCTTTTTCATAACATGCTTAATCATTTTAGGACCCATCCCCGCAAAGTTCATTTTGGATAATCCCATCTTATCTGCACCTTGAGGCATCATCTTTCCAAACATTTTCTCCAAAAAGTTTTTCTTTACCTTCACATGTCCATCTTTCCGAAGTGCATTTAGCCCCCAAAACGTATGAAAAATCGTCACTTCCTGATCATATGCCACTGCACCATTCGCAATAATATATGCCGCCATCGCCTTATCGTAATCTCCACTAAACAAAACGATCGTTGTTTTCTTCTTATTCTCCATGTTAACTCTCCACCTCCATATACCTATATAGGTATTACAAAAAATATACGAAACCCTTTATTTATAAAAAACACTGCCTTGTATACAGTATTATTCTGTTTTACCTTTCCACTCTAACATGCCACCAGTTATATTTATAACCTTAAAACCATTGCTTTCTAAAAACTGAGCAGCTCGTGAGCTTCTCCCTCCAGAGAGACATACCATAATATATTCTTTGTTTTTATCTAATTCATGCATACGAAATTCCAATAAACCTAGTGGAATATGAAGAGTTCCTGGAATTTTCCCTTCCTTTACCTCTTCTACTTCACGAACATCGATTATATTTAATACTTCGTGGTTCATCAATTTATTTTCTAATTCTTTTGCTGTCATTTCTTTCATTTTTTATTTCCTCCTTAATTCCAAGCATTCATACCACCTGAGACATTCGTAATATGTTGAAAGCCTAATTTTCTTAGCATTTTTGCTGCTTGTTTACTTCTCATTCCACTTTGACAAATAACAATTACTTCTTTGTTTTTATCTAAATGACTCGCTTTTTGTGCGAACTCATTTAAGGGGATATTTTGGAATCCTTGAATGTGATTCCCCCTAAATTCACCTTGTGTGCGAACATCAATCAATTGTTTGTTCTTTTTATGAAGTAAACCTCTTAGCTCTTTCCCACTTATATTTTTAACACCCTTAACCGGTAAAAAGCGAGAAATGATAAACGAAGCAACAAGTATAGTTAAAATGATATTGAATACTGTATTTGCCCCCATACACACTCTCCTCCAATCTTTCTCTATACGATTCGTATCCGTAGAACAGTCACTTTTACGCTTTTTTAATCCAGAATTTTAGTACACCGTTTTCTTCCGTATGATCTAGTACTTCATGCCCACCTGTTTTTGACCACGCTGGAATATCCTTTATCGCGCCTTTATCTGTTAAGTGAATCTCTAGTACTTCTCCAGATTGTAAAGCTTCCATAGCTTTTTTTGTTCTTACGATTGGCATTGGGCATGCTAAGCCTTTCACATCTAATACTTGTTTTGCATTCATATTCTATACCTCCATCTTTTTCTTCTATTTTTCAATCCATATCATTTGCTTTACTACGAACATCTACATGAATATAACTTTCTCAGCACATCTATTGTTTGTAATGATAAGTCAATCGCTACCTTACCCCCTATGGTATATTTTCGCTTAAAAAAATTTAATACCTTATATACCTATAGGGGTATGAAGTGATGTTTTAAAAATCTGTCAACACATTCGTTTGACAGATTATCTACTTTTCACAAGTAATTGTACAGCCTCTTTAATCAAATCTTCATTTGATGTATCGCCTTTTTCAAATTGGTCTCGCAAACATTTCTCCAAGTTTGTCCCGACAATTAATCCGATTGCGCGATCCATAGCAGAACGTGACGCTGTTAATTGTGTAATTACCTCTTTACAATCCTTCTCTTCCTCAATCATTCGAAGAACACCACGAATTTGTCCTTCAATTCGCTTCAGCCTATTTTTAATATCTTGATTATATTCCAATGCCCGATCACCTCAATACTTTGTAAAATATGCTTTATTGAAAGAAATACTTACTGTAGTAAGATTTTGATTTGCATTTACAAACCATCTTATACCCTAAAGGGTATTTTGTAAAGCACTATTTTAGTTAGCTTTATCATAATGAATAGGGATTTACTTTAAACCTCTTTATAGACAATCTGGTCTGGCAAAGCAGTCGCATACAATTTAAAACCACCATCTACATTTTTCACCTTATATCCTTTTTCCATTAACATACGTGCAGCAACATAGCCCCTCATACCGAGCTGACATGTAATATATATTTCTTCATTTACTGGAATTTCATCCAATCTTTCACGCAATTCGTCTAATGGAATATTAACCGATCCCTTAATCATTCCTTGTTTCAACTCATTTGGTTCACGAACGTCAATCAAATATCCACCGTTTTGGACAATATGGTCAATCTCATGCCATTGCACAGTATCTACAAGCCCTTCGATTATATTACTTGCAGCATACCCCACCATGTTTACTGGATCTTTTGCAGAAGAATACGGCGGTGCGTATGCTAATTCTAAATCTGGTAAATCCATTACCTTTAGTTTCGCTTTCATTGCCGTTGCAATGACATCAATTCGTTTATCTACACCGTCACGTCCAACAGCTTGTGCACCATAAATTTCGCCTGACTCTTTATTAAAAATTAATTTTAATAAAATAGGATATGCATTCGGATAATAACCCGCATGAGAATTTGCCTGTACATGTGCTACCTCATAGGGTATATTTAAATGCTGCAATACCTTTTCATTTACTCCTGTTGAAGCAACTGTCAATTCAAATACTTTTGCAATTGATGTTCCCATCGTTCCTTTGTATACCGATTCTGTATGCCCATGAATGATATCCGCTAATAGACGACCTTGTCGATTTGCTGGCCATGCTAACGGAATCATTGTTTCTGTTTCCGTTACAAAATCTTTTACCTCAATCGCATCACCAATCGCATAAATAGACGAATCCGAAGTTTGTAGTTTTTCATTTACTTTAATTGTTCCTCTTACTCCAAGTGCTAATCCTGCTTCTTTTGCCAAACTACTCTCTGGCTGAACACCGATAGAAAGAATAATCATATCTGTATTGATTTTTGAACCACTTTTTAAACGAACAACTTTACCATCTTCTTCAAAAGCCTCTACTCCATCCTTCAAAATGAGCTGAACGCCATGCTTCTCCATGTGTTCATGTACATATGCTGCCATTTCATAATCGATTGGTGGCATTACTTGATTATTCATCACAACAAGCGTCACATCTATTCCTTTTTCTCTCAAGTTTTCTGCCATTTCAACCCCAATAAATCCTCCACCAATAACAGTCGCATGGCGTGGTTTCTCCTCATCAATATACCCTTTAATGCGATCTGTATCTGGTACATTCCGTAATGTAAACAACGCCTTTGCGGTTTCAATTCCTGAAATAGGTGGCACAATTGGCTTAGATCCTGGTGAAAGAATTAAAACATCATAAGATTCTTCGTATGTTTCATTTGTCATTACATTTTTCACAATAATTGTTTTTTCTTGTTTATTAATTTTTATCACTTCACTTGATACACGTATATCTAAATGAAATCGCTTTGACATCTTCTCAACTGTTTGCACTAACAACTTCTGTCTCTCTTGAATCACACCGCCAATGTAATACGGCAATCCGCAGTTCGCAAACGAAATATATTCGCCTCGCTCAAACATAATAATTTCATCCTCTTCACTTAAACGACGAAGACGCGCTGCTACTGATGCTCCGCCGGCAACTCCACCGACTACGACGATTTTTTTACTCATATTTCCCTAACCTCCACAACTATTTTTTCTTACTGCTACAGATATATACAAAATTAAAATTACACATACCCGTATAGGTATATAATAACCGTGAAAAAATATAATGACAATATATAAAGCTCGAACTTTATACTTGTTCACTAAATTGAAACATACTTGGTATGAAAAAAGCCGCTGATTTATTCCAGCGACTTTACACATATTTCTATCATGAGAACATACTACGCTTGCTTTCAACTTGGCAAATTCAATTGCTTCAGCAGACGTTACATTCATTTCACCAAGTATGCGTTGATGCCAGAACGTAGTCTAACCTTTGTATTGCTAAGGTACTATTAATTTTATTTATCTTTTCAAATTCTCTTCTAACTTATCACCGATCTTTTGTTGCTCTTCCATCCAGTTTAATATTATTTCTTTTTGTTCTTTTTTAATTTCCCCTCGTGTATATCTATACTGTGTCAACTCTTCAAACCATATTAAGAGTAATTTTCTTAATTCTATTGTTTCAATTTCACACTGTAATGGATGATCTTCATCATCAGGGTATAGCTCTTCTATTACTGTTTTATATCGATCCATCTCAATGTCTGTTGCATTATAACTACATTGAAATTTTTCTTTTTTTCCATTAAGCACAGAATCCAATTCTCTAATTGTATCCTTAACAGAGCCGATAGACGGTTGTACATCACTTCCAAGAAACAAAGAAATTAATTCACTATTTTTTGATTCTTGTTCATTTTCAAATTCTAATCTCACCAACTATTTTCCCCTTACTACCTTCCGCCCCTTCATAATAAAATCCTACTGCTTTTCTCTTTTTCTATACATCCTTTAACATTTAACTATTCTTATTAAACAAAGGATTATATCTTCTTCCCTTTTTTATTTGTAAATCATATCCATAAAAAAAGAAGCTACTGTTAAACAGTAACTTCACACATACTTCCGATGCACCATCTTCCCATCATAGGAAAAGACAACACCTTTATTCTCTACATTAGATTCCATATGCACCGTTCTTCCCCATAACTGATGAATGTATGGTAATACTTTCTCTAAATATTTTAAATCAAGCTCAATTCCTTCATAACAATGTTTAATGTACAATTCACCGTTCTTTAAATAATCTCCATCTTCCACCACTAAATATGGGAATCCACCATTTGTCCTCATATTAACGAGCTGATCACGAACGTGTTCCCACTCTTTATCAATTATTTTATATTCTTTTCCTTGGCGCTGAAATAAGTACATATCTTCTCTCATTACAAGCTCTTTATTTAAATAGTTTCTAAGGAACGATACGTCCCATTCAATTTCTCGCACTTCAAAGATTTTGTCACGGCCCGATCCTGGCTTCACACCGCGCCTTTTCATCTCTTCAGTTGGGTTATTATAACGTTCTTCAATATCTTCAAACACCTTTATACCGAGGTAATATGGATTAATACTTGTTTTGGACGGCTGAACGACTCCTGCATTTAACTTCGCAAATTCGATTGCTTCATCGGATGTTAAGTCCATTTCACGAAGGATGCGTTGATGCCAGTACGAAGCCCAGCCTTCGTTCATGATTTTCGTTTCTAATTGCGGCCAGAAATATAACATTTCTTCTCGCATCATCGTTAAAATATCGCGTTGCCACTCATCTAGTTCTCTACTATATTGCTCAATAAATAGAAGTAGATCTTTCTCTGGTTGCGGCGGGATTTTCTTTTTCTTCCGTATATTCGAACGTTCTCTTTTTTTATTTCTATCATCTAAATCCCACAAGTCATCGTACTGAGATACTCGTTTCTTTTCTTCTTCCTCTTCTAAATCATCAATACTCCAAGCAAGCTTCGGCCGCATAAGCGATGGATCAATATGTTCTTGAATAGCCAAAACAGCATCTAAAAATTCTTCTACTTCTGCTTTTCCATATTTATGTTCATACGCTTTAACTCGTTCTGCTGTCGCTGCCATGCTTTCAACCATATCACGCTTCGTGTTTGAGAAACGAATATTATTTTTAAAGAAATCACAGTGTGCTAATACGTGTGCTACAATCAATTTATTTTGAATCAATGAATTGGTATCAAGTAAAAACGCATAACATGGGTCAGAGTTGATGACAAGTTCATATATTTTACTAAGTCCCAAATCGTAATGCAGCTTCATTTTGAAGAACTGTTTTCCAAAACTCCAATGTGAAAACCGAGTCGGCATTCCATATGCACCAAATGTATAAATAATTTCTGCTGGACATACTTCATAGCGCATCGGATAAAAATCCAGTCCAAACCCAGTTGCAATTTCAGTAATTTCGGCAATTGCATATTGTAGTGCTTTATCATCACTAGCTCTCATTATTTTCCCTCCTTACACTTTCCCTTAAGACAGTGTATGAGAGGAAACAAGCTTTCATGAGAAATGATGAAAAATAGATACTCTGTTATTCTCTTTTATCAGTAATCTTCATCATAAGATTACTAAGATATAAAAAACTCCAAAAAACAAAAAAGCTGAACACAAACTTTAAATCATTTGCATCCAGCTTCTCATCTTCAGCTATTACCCTTCAATAACTTCCATCTTCTTCGTAATCGGCGTACGCTCTTTTCCTTCTGGTTTCTTATCGAAATAACCAATATGAAGGATTCCAACAATACGTTGTCCTTTTGTTAATCCAATTCCTTCTATAAATAAAGGATTATAATTCAATCCACCTGATTTCCAAACACAACCTAGTCCACGTTCCCAAGCTAATAACTGGAAGTTCTGCATAAATGCACACACTGCCGCGTAGTCTTCATCACGTTGCACTTGACGTGGATCTTCATCCATATATACAACGATTTGAGCTGGTGTACTTAGAAAACGATCGGATAAAATTTTACCTCTTTTTGCTCGTTCTTCTTCTGTGAAAGAATGTAATACAGCATCTACTAATGTTTTACGACCTTCTCCAATAAATAATTTACATTTCCATGGCTCACGATGCTGATGGTTTGGTGCCCACGTTGCGTCATTTAATAATTCAATTAACAATTCTTTTTCTACTGCTTTATCTGTAAATGTACGAATGGTTCGTCTTTCTTTAATGATATTTGCAATGGAAGTATATGTGATCATATGTTTCTCTCCCTTATTTTCATCTATATGTATACACCTTATAATTGATATTGATTTTCAATTTCGATTATAACGCAGTTTTCTACCATTAATCAATGTTTTGTGTTGTGAAACTAACAAAAATTTTTTTTATTACATCGCGAAAAAAACTTGCAATGTTCACAAGTTCTTCACAACTTCTCCACAACTTCGGGAAACTCTATAGATACAGTTTTCCATTTTATTCAATTAGGAGGAATCAATGGTATGTACAGAAAATTAATAGCAAGCATTTTAGCAACAGGACTTTTATGTGGAATGGCAGTCTTCCCTGCTTCTGCGGCCTCACAAAAAGAATTCACGGCGCATCATCATAAACTAATCTCAGATGAACAAATACAATCTTTAGAAAAACTAGGTTATAAAAAACATGAAATTTGGAAGGCTGCACACATTGCGAAAATAAGTAAAAAAGATATCAATGATGTTTTATCGTACTATAAACAAACTAAATCTTGGAAAGAAACGGCGAAACATTTCGGTGTGGATCCAAAGAAAATGCATAAACATCATATGAGTAAAGAAATGAAAGAAGCTTTATTGCAAAAAGTAGCTGAAATGCAAAAATCAACACCAGAACAAATGAAGAAAATAATGGAAGATAACCATATTCACCTGCATCATCTCGCAGTTTTAACCATCATTGCACAAAAAAGTAATACGCCGTTTAATGATGTATTAAAAATGAAAAAAGATGGTATGCATGTCAAACAAATCGCCGAAAAATTAAATGTGAAGAAAGAAGATGTAAGAGCCGAAATGATGAAATTAATGCAGTCTGTAAAAGAAAAAAAGACAAACTAAACATAGAGAAAAGGAAGAGACAACTCTTCCTTTTCTTTATGAACCTACAATAATAAAGCCGTCCGCTAGCGGATCAGATGGGTCTAATAAAAATTGATGCATTCCCGTAATAAAGACCCTCCCTGTAATTTGTACCGTCATTTCATTTTGTGTGTATTTCATCAGTTTTGCTTCATATGTTCCGCCTGTAATATTTTCATGCTGGACACTTTCTCCTTCTTGTAACATACCTTCCTCTCTAAAAAGTGCCAAACATGCACATGTTGCCCTAACATATGGAGAACGGCTTACAAGTCCATTCTTCTTCTGCACCATCGTTTTGAATCGTTTCTCCTCAATCTGCTTGGCATCTATTAAAATACTACTACATTCGGACGATAATGAGGTTCTTGTCGTATGTGCCCAGCTCTTTAATTCTATGAATTCATCCATGTCTAATTTGACACCTAAATGCTTTGTATGGCTGATTACATAAGATTCATTTGGTCCAAATGAAATGGCCGACTGAGAGGCATTATATTGAAGTTCGTAGTGACAATCTTTCTGTAATGAAACAGCGTGTATCTCTCCATCTTCTATACAGATTTTCACAGGAAAAATTCCATCGATTGTTTCCACCGCTACTACATCATTTTTCATTTGCACATTTCCCATTTCAACCATAACGCCAGCAGCTATCATCACAAACTCTTCTGTACTAGAAATAAATTCATTTGCATCCATAAACAACGCCGCAAAATCTGCTTTTTCTGAACAAGGTGGTACAATCATACAACCGTTCATTGCTGCATGACCACGTGGTTCTTGCATGATAATTCTTCGAAATGCTTGATAGTTTTCAACTAGTTCTTTTTGTTTCTCTTGTAAAGTATGTCCCTTTAATAGAGGTACGCCGTTCATAATTAGGCGCAGTGGCTCTCCAGCTATATGTGCATCAACTGTTGTAATTGCTTTTACGAACTTCATACAATCTCCCCTTACCAATTTATAAAAACGTCTTCCATCTCTCTTGTTATTTAACTCATATAAACATAACTACTCTAACTCAGAATCAATGCCCTTCCATTGGTGGAATGAGAATAAATCCATCTTTCAGAATATCTTCCTCATGATATAAAAACTGGTGCATTCCCATAATCCATGCTGATCCAGTAATTTCTGTAATCACAGCTTCTATGTCCCCTATATTTGTTGTTCTAACAATTTTCCCTTTAAATAGCGAACCGACAATACTTTCGTGTACAAATAATTCCTCCAGATCAATTTCACGGTAGGCATACAATGTAGCCAGTTTGGCTGATGTTCCCGTACCACATGGCGAACGATCAATCCCTCCCGGTGGTACAATCACTGTATTTTTCACATCCGCATGTTCGTCCGTTGGATCACAGAAAAATTCAACGTGCGTCACTCCTTCGATAAAAGAAAATTCCGGATGTGAAATGGGTACCGCTGCATTAATGGCATCACGAATCCGAATAGCTGTTTCTATAATTTGCGCAGAATTTTCCGTTGTTAGCTCCACGCCTAATTTTCTAGCGTCTGTAATCGCATAAAAATTACCACCATAGGCAATATCACATTGTACATTCCCTATATTTTCTATATGTACTTCCACAGACTTTAATAAAAAAGCAGGCACGTTACAAAATGTTACTTCTTTTGCTTTTCCATTTTCTACATACACTTTTGTTGCAACAAGCCCCGCTGGTGTATCTAATTTAATATAGGTATACGGTTCTTCCACCTCAACCATACCGGTTTCAATTAAAGCGGTACAAACGCCAATTGTATCGTGACCACACATTGGTAAGTACCCGCCTGTTTCTATATAAATAACACCAACATCAGCTTCTGGGTCACACGGTTCTGTTAATAAAGCACCAGACATTACATCATGACCGCGTGGCTCAAACATAAGAAATGTACGAATCCAATCATACTTTTCTTTCATAAATAACATCTTTTCTGACATTGTATTCCCTTCTAGCTTTGGAAGGCCATTTATGACTGTCCTTGTTGGATTCCCTCCCGTATGCGTATCAACTGTCGTAAACACTTTTTTTACGTTCACACTCGTTCCATCCTTTCTTGAAATCGATTGTGGCTTAGTGATTCAATCGGTACGGTTGTCTCTTGTCCCTCAATCATTTCTGCAATAAGCTTTCCTGTAATGGCCGCCAAACTAATCCCATCACCTTCATGACCGGCGGCAATATAAAATCCTGGTACTTCTTCGACATGAGAAATGATTGGCAAATGATCTGCCGTCCACGGACGCAAACCTGCATATGTTCGAATAAGTAACATATCAGCCATCTTCGGATAAAAACGAATCGCTCGGTTTGCAATACACTTTATAACGCTTGTATCCACCTTCGTTTGAAAACCAACGAACTGCCTGCTACTTCCAATTAAGAAATTTTGACTTTCTGTCGGTTCAAATACGAGAGCAACTCCATATTTTTCTGTTTCCTCATCCACATGACGTGTGCCGCCAAACTTACTAATTAAATAGCCAAACTCCATTACTTTTCTCGTTCCCACTGGCTCTTGTCTTGAAGCAACAATAATATGACCTTTTCTCGGCTGAATTGGAATTTTCACATCCAACATCTCGCCAATAACAGGTGACCATACTCCTGCTGCATTTACGACTTTATTCGCTGTAAATGTCCCCTTATTTGTTTCAACAATAAACGCACCCATTATATCTTTTTGAATACTGGTTACTTCTGTATGAAGATACACATCTGTTCCTTGCCTTTTCGCTTCATCAAGCAAAGAAAATGATAATAAATATGGATTAACAGTCGAATCTGTTGCGCATTCTAATCCACCCAGTAAATCATCTGCAAAATACGGTGACTCCTGCCGAATATCTTGTCTGTCTAACATCCGAAATGGTAAACCCGCATCTTTTTGCCGCTTTACCCATTTTTCCGCAGCGATCATCTCTTCTTCACTTTCACATACGAGAATGCTGCCTGGTGCTCGGTATTCAAAAAAGTGACGCAATTCTTTCGCTAGTTGATCAACAAGCTTTTGACTTTCAAGAGACATTTGGCTATCAAACCCGGGATCTTTATCAATTGCCAAAATGTTTCCATCACATCTCGATGATGTACCGCTCGCTAATTCTCCTCTTTCTAATAACGTTACTTCTCTCCCGCATTTTGAAACGTAATAAGCAATTGCACTCCCAATAATACCTCCGCCAATGATAAGAACATCACAATGCTTTATCATAAACTCCCTCTTTTCTATTTATAAAGTGGAACTGATGGCTCACGCTTCTCTCTAAATTTTGAAATAATCTCTTACTACTACCGAATATCGAGATAAGCTTCTAACAAATTTTTTTTGCTAGATTATCACTTTTTCATGTTCACATTTTCTTTTACTTGCAATTAAAATGCCAACTTAACGTGCAACTGTAATTCCCAAGGATTTTTTCTCTCATCCCACCCTTTATCTTTACCATACTGAGAAACGAGATGCTCATTATTACCACATAGCCAACATGAAATTATTGAACTTTTCCGACAAAACATTTTACATTTCCTTTAAAAATGTGTAAAAATAATGAAATAGTGTATAAAAAACTTACAGTCAATCCAATAAGGAGGCATTAGCATGACAATCGAGCTCTCTTCTATAGACCAACTTATGAATAAAGATTTTCTCTTCTTTTCATCATTAGAAGAGTTACAACAAAGTAATCATACAAATCATGAAGATACAACCGTTCTAGTCAAAAGAAACAATGATCTATACATGCTTACTGCTTGTGGTACATATCAACCTTGTTATACAACTTCCTACTATCCTTCTATTTCACATATATTAAAGAAACTTAAAGACTATCATGCCGTTGTTTTTACGAATGCTTCCCATAAACCAATTGGTTTTATTACAGCTGTTATGCTAGCTGAAACAATCTTTCATTCTTATGAATATTTACAAGCTTATTTCGAAACTGTTATCAAAACAACAGATGCATCCGTCACTGTCATTGACGAGAACGAGAACGTCAATGTATGGACAAACGGGGCAGAAGCGATCTTTTCTGTAAGACGACAAGACATTTTAGGAAAACCCATCACATCATTTTTTCATGAAGATATGCTAGAAATATTAAAAACTCTACAAGAAGGTCGATCACTACATAAACACCAACATCAACCAAGAGAAGATTTAATTGTACTGATTAACTCTAATCCCATTTACTTGCGTAATGAAATTATTGGAGCTGTTGTATCCGAAACAGACATTACGAGCCAAGTTCGACTTAATCAAGAGCTTTTCTCCGTTTCTACAAAAATGCATCAATTAGAAAAACAAGTTGCTAAATTAACACCGCCAGTTGATCCTTTTCATGCTATTAAAGGAAGCAGCTCCGCACTGCAACAAACAATTGAAATTACGAAAAAGGTATGTACAACAAAATCAACTGTTCTCATTTTAGGGGAAAGCGGCGTTGGGAAAGAGTTATTCGCAAAAGCAATTCATGAAGCACGTGAAAGTGACAAAGCACCATTTGTATCTATTAACTGCGGCGCGATTCCTGAGTCATTATTTGAAAGTGAACTTTTTGGCTATGAAAAAGGAGCTTTTTCCGGAGCTGATCAGAAAGGAAAAAAAGGAAAAATTGAGTTAGCAAAAGGCGGAACATTGTTTTTAGATGAAATTGGTGAAATGCCGATGGAAATGCAAGTAAAACTGCTTCGTGTTTTGCAGGATAAAACGTTTTACCGCGTAGGTGGGGTAAAAGAATTGCATGCCGATTTTAATATTATTGCTGCTACGAATCGAAACTTAAAAGAACAAATTGCGAAAGGAAAATTTCGGGAAGATTTATTTTATCGTTTAAATGTGGTAAGCGTTGATATACCTCCACTTCGCGAACGAAAAGAAGATATTGTGGAGCTAATTCATTCTTTCTTATATGAATTTTCTATTCAATATAATCGTCCAATTCAAAGTATACCGCAAGATGTTATGTATGAATTGCTAGAACATAAATGGCCTGGAAACATTCGCGAGCTACGCAATGCCATTGAACGTCTCGTTGTGTTTGCGACAGATGGGATCATAAAACGAGAAGACCTTCCCTTCTCTCCAAAAATACAACAAGAACAACCACCTGCCCCTCTTAGAATAAATATAACGGAAGGCGAATTACTTGATGACTCTTTAAACAAATATGAACGGAATATCATTCAGCATGCACTGGAATTAGAAAGTGGCAATAAACTCGCATGTGCGAAACGTCTTGGAATTACACGAGCTACCTTATATAATCGCATGAAAAAATTACATATCCCGTTTTAATCCTTCTCTCTATAAATACAAATTGAAAAACAATATAGCACCTTTCCTTTTGGGTGAGAAGAGAGCACCCGCCATGCACAGAAGCGGTCAGTCCCTCTTCCTGCCCCATGCCAAGTAGAAATAAGTGAAGAGCCCATTTTATTTGTATAGCAGCGACTTATATGCCTGCAAATCAAAATGGATATATAGATTGGCATGTATTTTGCATATAAATTAGCAAACAACCAATCTAACAAGGGGGCTTTGTCATGAACATTGCAAACGATTTTGTCATTTGTCGCTGTGAAGAAGTAACATACAAAGAGCTACTTCATACAGCGAACACATACAACTGTTCTACACGAGAATTGAAGCTACGTACCCGAGCAGGCATGGGATTTTGTGGGGGCCGAACATGCAGATGTGCACTAGAAAGTTTTATATCATCACAGGAGCAAAACCGTCAGCCATTAAAGCATCAGCCACCAGTTCGTCCCGTTACCTTTGACTTGTTAGGTGATAGATCATGAGTAATCGTATCATTCACCACCCAATTCTCGGTAACTTATCAGACAGCAAAACCGTCTCTTTTACATTTAACGGAACGAAGTGCGAAGGAATAGCTGGCGAAACAGTCGCTGCTTCCCTATTCGCTAATAACATTCGAACGTTTCGTGTTCATGAAGAAACAGGAGCACCACGCTCTATTTATTGTAATATTGGCCATTGCTTTGAGTGCCGCGTCACAATAAATGGCAAGCAAAATGTGCGTGCCTGCATGACTGTAGTTGAAGATCAAATGGTTGTACAAAGCGGCTTGCAACAACCTACTCCTTTAAAAAAGGAGGATCACAAATGATTGATGTCATCATTATCGGCGCTGGTCCTGCGGGATTATGTGCAGCCATCGCCTGCAAAACATATGGATTATCTGTTAGAGTTTTTGACGAATTTATAAAACCTGGTGGTCGCCTTCTTGGCCAACTTCATCAAGAACCAAACGGAACATGGTGGAATGGTATAGAAGAAACAAAGAAATTACAAAAACAGTTGCAGGATTTAGCACTCCCTATTGAATGTGGTGTAACCGTACATGATTTAGAACAAAATGGAAATGAATGGGCTGTTCATACGAATATCGGTACCTTCCAAACAAAGCATGTTCTTCTTGCAACAGGAGCAGCTGAGTTCCCAACGCCGCTTCCCGGCTGGACCTTGCCTGGTGTTATGTCCATTGGAGCTGCACAAGTTATGACGAATGTACATCGCGTCAAAGTCGGCAATAAAGGAATGATTATTGGAGCAAATATATTATCATTTGCAATTATGCATGAATTACAGCTTGCTGGGCTAGAAATTGACAGCGTCGTTTTACCGCCTAAGCATACAGTAACAAAACAAAGCGCACAGCCGCTTCACGTTTTAAACTCTCTACTTCATGTTGCTCATATCGCTCCCTCGCCTTTATTAAAAATTGGGAGCCGTTTTATGAAACATCCTGCGATGCGGAAATTAGCCATTCAATTTTATCCAAAGCGTGGAATGAAAATTTGGAACACACCGCTTCATTTGCGAAAGGCTGCTATTGAAATCATTGGTGATAAACAAGTAGAAGCTGTGAAAATTGCTACTATCACGCCAGATGGGGAGATTATTCCTGGAACAGAAGAAATACATGCTGTTGATTTTGTCTGTATTGCTGGCGGTCTCTATCCACTAGCAGAATTAGCAGCTGTCGCTGGATGTCCGTTTCATTACATTGAAGAACTTGGCGGGCATGTTCCACTTCATAATGAGAAAATGGCTACACAGCTTCCTGGCTTATATGTTGCTGGTAATATTACAGGAATTGAAAGCGCGAAAGTTGCGATGGCACAAGGAACTGTTGCTGGAACTGCCATTGCAAAAGAACTACAACCATCTCATTCACATCTTGATTCCTTATTACAGCACGCGATTCAAGATGTGAAAAGAACACGTGAAAATGCAACAATCCAATTTCACCCTCATATTTCTAAAGGCCGCGAGCAACTGCTTGCACTTTCTCAAGAAATATGAGGAATCACTTATACCCCTGTTCCAAAATAAAAATTATCCTTTAACTTTTATAAACAAATATCAAAAAGCTGTTCAAAAGATACACAGTGTCTAACTTTTGGACAGCTTTTTTATGTTTCCTGCATAAAATTTTGTCTTCCCCAAAAACTAATAAGAGCATTCCATATAAGGGAAAGGAGTGAAAAACATGTTTGGCTTACCAAGAAAAAATTCTATAGCTAAAAACAAAAAAACGAGCTGTACCATTCCAGAATTTATTCATACGATGAAGGAATCTACTGATTTTGTTTCTTACAACATTACAGAAAACGATACACTATGCCTTTTTTATTATAAATCTGTCGTAGAAGCAGTCATAATTAAACAATTTATTTTAACACCTATCAAAGACCAATTAGAACAGATTCAAGGTATCACTGACTTAACTAACATCGTCCCCATTGAAGACATTGTTATCTCGCCTTCCATTGACGATATTCGTGAAAAGCTATTGGATGGATATGTACTCGTTAAACTACAAAATATATCACAAACAGTACAATATGCTCTAGTTCGAGCAGAAAGTACTGTTCTTGGTAAGCGTTTATATAATGATACAGAAAATGAATATAGCGTAATTGGTCCAAAAGTTGGTTTCGTGGAGAATATTGACACGAACCTACATTTATTACGTCGTGTTATTGTAACAGAGCAACTAGTTTTTAAAGAAGTTGTTGTAGGATCTATATCCAAAACAACAATTGTAGTGGCCTATATAGAAGGAATCACAAACGAACAATTTATTAATACTGCTACACAACGTCTAAAGGATATTGATTTCGACGTCCCCTTCGACGCAACAATGATTGAACAATTTATTAGCGATAATAGCAATTCACCTTTTCCACTACTCTTACCAACAGAGAGAGTTGATCGAGCTGTATTTGCTTTAATCAATGGTGAAGTATTAATTTTAACAGATGGTTCTCCCTATGCATTAGCTGGACCGACAACACTATTAGATTTTTTCATTTCACCAGAGGATTACTATTTGCCATGGACGATCGGCACATTCTTTAGGTTGATTCGCTTTTTTGGGGCTATATTTTCTCTATTTTCCTCAGCAATCTATACAGCTGTATTAACATTTCATTATCAGATGATTCCAGCAGATTTGCTTGGACCCATTATTTTTTCTAGAGCAAATGTACCCTTTCCTCCAATCCTAGAAGCACTTTTTTTAGAAATTACAATTGAATTATTGCGCGAAGCTGGCGCCCGCTTACCTACAAAAGTTGGGCAAACAATCGGTATTGTTGGTGGAATTGTAATCGGACAAGCTTCTGTTGAGGCAGCTTTAACAAGTACAATCCTATTAATCGCTGTGGCTTTATCTGCACTTGCTTCTTTCACGACACCAACTGTAAAAATGTCTACTACCATTCGTTTACTCCGATTCCCACTCATCCTTTTAGCGGGTGCCTTCGGAGGACTTGGTCTTATTGTGGGATTTGTTTTTATATTGGTACATCTACTACATTTAAAATCACTTGGATCACCTTATTTATTACCTTTATATCCATATCGTGGTTTCGGTTCAGCGGAAGGTTTCATTCGCTGGCCATTTAGTCAGACGGCCCAGCGCCCTTCTTTTCTGCGACCAAAAGCAAATTGGCGCTATAACCCAAACAAAGCAAAACAAAAACGTGATGGTGAGGAAACATGAGAAACGTTCTATTTTTATTAGTAATTGTTGGTTTATGCTCCCAATTTGGTTGCACGCAAACATCCATAGTAGATACGCAAAGAATCATTCACGTCGCTGGATTCGATATAGCAAAAGATAAAAAAATTCAAGGTACTATCTTATATCCTGACTACACGCTTGGCGTAAAAACAAAACCAAAAACTCAGTCAACCACTGCAAGATCCCTTGAAACGATTGCTTCTCATTTAGATGCAAAATCACCTCACAATGTTGTTTTAGGACAAATGCGTGTCATATTATTTGGAAAGCCTATTGGTTCATATGGAATTGGTGAAATCATCAGTAATTTACAACGTGATCCTAATATTGGGCGAGATGTACAATTAGCACTTGTAGATGGTTCAGTCGAAGAACTTCTAAAATATGTCGCACCAAACGGTTCATTGTATCTAGTTGACTTACTTGAACAAAATATACGGAATGAAAATATCCCTCGGACAGCTTTGAATATTTTTTTATATGATTATTATTCATCTGTATGCGATCCATTTCTTCCTTACATTCAAATCGCTGATGATCACGCGGTTTCCGTAAAAGGTCTTGCTTTTTTAAAAGGAGACAAAGTGGTGATGTATACCGATAAACAAGACTCTTTTTTAGTAAAGTTGCTCCTGAATCCGACTAAAAATGGTCGTTATGAAGCACAAATAAAAAAAGATAATCATGAAGGTCTTGTCGTAACACAAAATTTATCAGGAAAAAGTGTCTATCACGTTGATCAAACAGGTAATATTCCTAAAGTAACAATCCGTTTAAAATTAAATGGATTAATAAAAAATGCCCCTAGTTGGATTGATTTAACAAAAAAGGGGAATATAAAATATGTCAAAAATCAAGTAGAACAAAAGATTAAAAATCAGTCTCAAAAATTGATTCAACAATTTCAGCATAAAAAAATAGATCCTTTAGGGATACGCGACCAAATTAGAAGTCGATCAAGAAAATGGAGCATACAACAAATTCAAGCAATGTATCCATCTATAGATATTAATATTGACGTCGATGTTAATGTTGTACAATCTGGTATCGGAGAATAGTGAGGTGATAAGGTGGGTACGAATAGTAAAGAACTAACTGTCTCCCCTTACTTGATGTTTTTTTTAATTCACTCTCTTCAAGTCGGAGTCGGAATTTTAGGCTATCAACGCATTATTGTAAAAAATGCCGGTTATGACGCTTGGATTTCCCTTATTCTTGCGGGAATTACAACTCACTTTGTATTATTTTGTATGTTAAAAATGTTGGAAAAAGATAACGACCTAATCAATATTCATACAACATGCTTTGGAAAATGGATCGGCTCCTTATTTTCTTTGCTTTTTACAATTTATTTTTTATTATTTTGTCTCACCGTCCTTCGTACATATATCGAAGTAATTCAAGTTTGGGTATTCCCAACCATTAAATTATGGCAACTAACTTTAATATTTTTATTAGTCACTTACTATATTATAAAAGGTGGGTTCCGTTCTGTAACAGGAATGTGTTTTTGGGGAGTTGTACTACCTATATTCGTAATGTTCTTTTTAATTTTCCCAATGGAATATGCACATGTTCGTAATATTCTGCCCATTTTCACTCATTCACCTTTAGATATTGTAAAATCTGCGAAAGACTCTACATTAGAATTTCTAGGATTTGAAGCGCTACTTTTCTTTTATCCACTGATTGAAAAAGGAAAATCTTTAAAGAGGTGGGCACATGGTGGTGCTGCTTTTACAACCATTCTTTATGTAGTTTTAGCGCTTATCTCTTTTATGTACTATAGTGAAGGACTATTGAAACATACAATTTGGCCTACGTTAACGATGTTAAAAATTATTAAAGTTCCCTTTATTCAGCGGTTTGAATATATTATTATTTTTGTATGGTTTATTATCATTTTACCAAATCTCTGTTTAACAGTATGGTCCTCTTGTCAGTCGATGAAGCGTTCATTCCGTATCCCATTTAAAATCACACTACCTTTTTTTATTTTTGTCGTATACATCGCTTCCTTATTTTTTACAAATCGAGAAAGTATCGACACATTAAATATGCTTGTATCCCAAACAGGTATGTACATTTTATATGTTTATATCCCTCTCCTGTTTCTATGGCACTCTATTCGCTGGCGATTGAAAAATAAACAAAACAAAACTTCTACATAGGAAATCACCAGAATATTTGGTACAATTTCACTATCACGAAAACAAAGGAGAAATGCAGATGAAAAAATATCTATTCTCTTTACTCGTAATAAGCAGTCTTGTACTTTCTGGATGCGGTGCAGCCGAAAAGAAAGAATCCTCCGAGCACAAAGAATCTTCCGAACACAGCGAAGAACACGCTTCTCATACTCAGCAAGGTGACATCCAAGAAACGACAAAAGGAATTGACACACTACCAACATTTTTGGACAAACTAGATCCACAAATGAAAGAGATCTATGCAGTTGCAGGGAAAAATGCCGAATTATTAAACTGGATTCCTTGTTACTGTGGATGCGGAGAAAGTGTGGGGCATAAAAACAACAAAAACTGTTTTATTCGTGAAATTAAGAAAAATGGAGAAGTTGTTTGGGATTCTCACGCAACGACCTGTGTAAACTGTTTAGAAATTGCAACCGAATCTGCATCTATGAAGAAAAAAGGAAAATCCACTCTTGAAATTCGAAAATACATTGATAATAAATATAAAGAAGGCTACGCAAAGCCAACACCTACTCCAATGCCAAAATCGTAAAAACGAGGAAATTCCTCGTTTTTTATTTTTCACTCAACATTTTCCATAGCAAATTCTTTCAAGTGTATTTCCTTCTTCTTGTCATACACTATATATAACTCCTCAGTAAGGAGGGTACACAATGCACACATATAACGACTATGATAAAGCTCTCTATTATACGTATTGTTGTAATTGGGACAAGTTGCTTGTTCTAATGGTACAAACTGATGATCATCTATTTTCTAAACGAATTGAGCATTTTTTACATGCTTACCAATATGGAAAAGAACTATCCGAAGTAGATAAACAACTTCAGCTTCTATTTCAATATATCGACCATGCTTCACAAAAATCACATATAGAAGAAATAGATCAAGTGCAAATGTAAATGAAGCGCTATTCTCCTTCCCGAGAATAGCGATTTTTTTGAATAATTTTCCACACCCTTACTCATAATACATATATCAATAATAGTGGATGGACGTGATCATTTGCATAAATCCTGGTACTTATTTCTCTACATGTTTATACTGCTTATCGGCTGTGAAAAAACAAATAACACTCAATCATTTCAAAGCGCAAAACAAGAAAAAGACATATGGAATATCCTAATTATCGGCAGTGATTCACGAGGTGAAAAACAAGCCCGTGCTGATACCATTATGATTGCCCAGTACAATAAAAAAGAAAATACAGCAAAGCTTGCTTCAATTATGCGAGATAGCTATGTAGAAATTCCCTCTTATGATAAAAAATATAATAAAATCAACGCTGCCTATTACTATGGCGGCCCTGAATTATTACGAAAAACAATTAAACATAATTTTGGAATCGATGTTTCTCATTACGTTACGATTGATTTTGAAGCATTTGTTAAAATTGTGGATACCATTGCACCTGAAGGAATTAAAGTGAATGTTACACAAACCATAATCGATGATATGGGGCTGCATGTAAAGCCAGGTTTACAACCTCTTCACGGGAAAGATTTACTAAAATACGCACGTTTTCGCCATGATACTGAAAGTGACTTTGGCCGTGTGAAACGACAACAAGAAGTACTCCAGGCATTGAAACAAACCCTTACTGATAACGTTCACTCTATAGATGGCGTACTAAATTTACCGATAATGGCACACGAACTCTCTCCATATATAGAAACGAATTTAAATATAAGAGCGCTATTTACACTTGGAAATAGTATTTTGTCTAAGCCTATTGATAAAATGGAAACAATGCGAATTCCCATTGATAAAGCATATGAATCGGCTCTTACCAAACATGCTGGTTCCGTCTTAAAAATAAATCAAGAAACAAATAAAGAAGCTATTCAAAACTTTTTTAATGTCACAAAAGTCGTAAATCGCCCTTAAAAACAAGGTTTATACACCTTGTTTTTTTATTCCCAAGTTTTCTTCTTATAAAACTTACCTTGATAAAAATATTTTCTCTTTATTTTCTTGTCCTCTTCATACTATAATTTAGTATGTAACTATTATAAGAGAGGTAAAAACATGAAACGTGAGAAAAAACAAGAATATGCTTTGTTTACCGCTTGGGGAGCTTCGTTTATCGCTACACTTGGAAGCCTATATTTTTCCGAGATCATGAAATTTGAGCCTTGTGTACTTTGTTGGTATCAACGCATCTTTATGTATCCATTTGTTTTATGGCTCGGTATTGCAGTTGTAAAAAAAGACTACCACATTGCTACATATTCTTTACCAATTGCAAGTATCGGTGCCTGTATTTCGCTCTATCATTATGCGATTCAAAAAGTTCCCGCATTCTCAGAGGCAGGAGCTGCTTGCGGACGTGTACCTTGTACGGGAGAATACATAAACTGGTTTGGATTCGTCACAATCCCGTTTTTAGCACTTATCGGATTTATCACGATTGCAATTTGCAGCTTTATTGTAATCAAAAACAAATAGGGGGCTGAAATTATGAAAAAAATGCTTATCTTCGGCGGTATCATTATCGTCTTATTTGCAGCTATTGCCGCTGTCACACAAATGGAAAGTGGCAGTAAAGAAAAACAAGAAAAAAATTACTACACAAATAAAACTACTTCTTCAGACATCCGTAAAAATAACGAAGAAAAGAAAGAACAAACCGTTTACTTCTATCAAACAGGTTGTCACTATTGTGAGAAAGTCTCACCTATCGTTGTTCCAATGGCTAAAGACATGAATATTGATATGAAAGTAATTAATATTTCTAATGATGAAAAATCTTGGGATGATTATAAAATTGAAGGAACACCAACAATTATTCATTTTAAAGATGGACAAGAAGTAAATCGTATTAAAGGTGAGCAACCAAAAGATGCTTTTGAACAATGGTTTAAAGAAAACAAAAAATAAGAAGAAAAGGAAACTCCTTCTATACATGAAAGCTGTGTAAAATCCCACACTAATGTATAAGGAGGGGATTTTATGCCAGAGGTACGCTGTTCTGTGTCCAATTGTTCATTTTGGGGACAAGGGAACTTTTGTCAAGCGAATTCAATCTTTGTCCAGCCTGATGATCAAAACACGAATCAATCAAATGAGTCTTATACAAACTCGGCCTTAACAGGTGAAACACTTGAAAGCTCTGCGTCAACAAGCGTTGAAACATGCTGCCAAACATTTAGACCGAAATATTAACACGCAAATCTCCATCTCCTTTGAGGTGGGGATTTTTCTTTCATAATATGTATCTCTAGGTGTAGGAGCATACGATGAATCATATGCCCCTACATCATAGCAAATCCATATTTCCAAGTATCATGCATCAAGATCATATACACAATCAATATAAAAACGCTTCCAAACATGGTTATCCTGCGGTATATTCCAGGTTCCCCTTCTCTCGCTTCAACAAAGGACCAAATAAAACCAATTAAAAGCACTAAATCAATAAAAGTAATGTAAAAATCAAACATAAATGATACATACAAATAAATAATAAATAAACAATTCGTCAATAAAAAGATTTTAAATGCAAACTGGCTATTCCCTTTCCCCATAACACGCCCGCCCCCAATCTGTACTGTATTATATTCACAAGAACATAATAGTTGCGATTGTATCAACTAATAGAGCCTCTTTAATTTTCCAACGCATACATCGCGGCTATGAAAACGAATAGAGATTCCACTCATTTTCTCGATTTGTTTTAAACACAGCAGGGGGTGGGGCGAAAAAAGCACTGACCGCTTCTCCCCCCTCTATCCTCCAAAGCGAACGGGTTTTATATTGATATAACAAATAAGCTATCGTCTATTTACGATAGCTTTTACGGTACATTATACTTTCGCTTATATATATTACTTAAAATGGAATAAGGCACTTGATCATAACGAACTTTTTCACCTGTTTCATCCAAAATATACAAATTATTACCTATATAATAGTTTCCATTCTTCCCTCGAGAATAAACGGCGTATCGTTCATTCGGCAATACCGTTTTTACTTTCGTAAATTGACCGTTTGGTTCTTGCCAATATATATGCATACGATCCACAAGTGTTAATGTTCCAATTTGTTCTTCTTCTATTATACGTCCATTCCAACTTATAACACGATATCCTAGCTTATGCGCTGCATATTCTGGAGATGTGTAAAACCGAGAAATAATTACTTTTGTCTGTAACGATACCCGATCGTATAACCATTGTATATCTCGATCGTGCATACGAATGCAACCATTTGATTCCCTTCCTCCAATCGTCCCTTCTCGATTTGTACCATGAATTGCATACTCTTTTTCGTTTAAACCGAGCCATCTTGTTCCAAGCGGATTATTCGGCGCACCACCTGGAATATTTTTACGATGATATTCTTTATTTTTATATTTATTAATGATACAAAATGTACCTTCAGGAGTTGGTGTATTACGCCTTCCAGTTGTAACAGGAAACGTTCTTACATAGTTTCCATTTTCAAAAAAAGATAATTGATTTGTCGTAAGATTAATAAGTATTAAATGGTCGCTACTGGCAAAAGTACTGATTGGTAGACAGAAAAAGAGTATTACAACAAAACATACTTTTTTCATTCATATCCCCCCAAGCATCCCCTTTAAAATTGCCCATAATATATGATGGTACAATTAGCTTTTACTATGAGTTCTATTCTTATGAATGAAAATATAAAGCTCTCCCCCCTTATTTTTATCCATTCACAATCACCCCACCATTTATGTGAATCATTTGCCCAGTAACATATGTGGAGTCCTCTGAAGCTAAGTATACATAAGCAGGGGCTAATTCATATGGTTGTCCTGGCCTTTTCATCGGTACATTACTTCCAAATTCCGATACCTTCTTCTTATCGAAACTCGCTGGAATAAGCGGTGTCCAAATCGGGCCTGGCGCAACACCATTTACACGAATTCCTTTTTGAACTAAAGATTTTGCAAGTGAACGTGTAAAAGCTACAATCGCTCCTTTTGTTGCCGAATAATCAATGAGCTGTTCATTCCCTTCATACGCAACGATTGAAGCTGTATTTATAATCACATCTCCCTGCTTTAAATATGCAAGTGCTGCTTTAGTAACGTGAAAATAAGAAAAAATGTTAATACGAAATGTTTTTTCAAGTTGCTGCGCCGTAATGTATTCTAAACTTTGCTGTGGATATTGCTGCGCAACATTATTCACAACAATATTCAGACCATCCAGTTTCGAGGCTGCTTCCTTTACAACTTGCTGACAATGTTGTTCATCGCTTAAATCTCCTGGAAGCAATATGCATTTCACTCCTTGCTCCTCAATAATTCTTTTTGTCTCATTTGCATCTTCCGTTTCATCTAAATAAGCAATAGCGATATTTGCCCCTTCTTTTGCAAACGCAATCGATACAGCCCTTCCAATTCCACTGTCTCCCCCTGTAATAAGCACATTTTTCCCTTTTAACTTTGCACTTCCACGATAATTAGGGTCTTCGTACTTTGGGAGAGGATTCATCATCGATTCAATTCCTGGTTGCCTATTTTGATGTTGTGGTGGTAACGTTAAAAACTTTTTCTGCTCAGACATACGTATTTCAGCTCCTTTTCATTTCTCTTTCTTATGATGTACACAATGCTAAAAAGTACTTATACATGAAAAGCCGAAACATAAAAGTGTTGGTTTGATTAACATTCGAAATTAAGACATAAAATATGGATTGTTATAAACTTTTTTTACGAAACTCTTGCATTACACTTAAAAAACGAATATTATATATAACTGTTGTGACAATCATTCGTAAACAGAAAGGATGTTTATATGTTTAACCTTTCAAAACATAAAACTTCTATTAAAACAGAAATTATGGCTGGTATTATTACCTTCTTAACAATGGCATATATTATCGTCGTAAACCCAGTCATCCTTGGTGATGCAGGTGTTCCATTTGAACAAGCATTTACAGCGACAATTATTGCTGCTGTTGTCGGAACATTATGTATGGCATTCTTTGCAAATTTACCAATTGCAGTTGCACCAGGGATGGGATTAAATGCTTACTTTGCTTACTCAGTTGTAAAAACTCATGAAGGTATGACATTTGCAATTGCTTTCTCTGCTGTATTCGTAGCAGGTATGATTTTAATTTTGCTATCATTAACTTCTTTCCGTACAAAATTAATGGAAGCTATTCCTGAAAACTTAAAGCATGCCATTACAGCTGGTATCGGTTTATTTATCGCATTTATCGGCTTACGTCTAACTGGGATTGTTACGAAACACCCTTCAAATCTAGTTGGGCTTGGAGATCTTCATTCTCCGCCTGTTTTACTTGCATTAGCTGGACTTGCGATTACGTTAGTACTGATGTCTTTAAACGTGAACGGTGCATTATTTATCGGGATGTTATTAACAGGGGTTATCGCTTACTTTACTGGACAATTAACGTTTTCAAACGGCGTTACCTCCCTGCCTGGTTTACCAGAAGGCGTAATTGTTTCTAATCCAATTACAGCAGTGTCTGATGTCATTCACTACGGATTATACGGCGTTGTCTTCTCGCTCTTCCTTGTAACATTATTCGATACAACAGGTACACTACTTGGAGTTGCACAGCAAGGCGGCCTTATGAAAGATGGCAAGCTTCCAAATTCCGGACGTGCTCTTCTTTCCGACTCTATTTCAGCAACGATTGGTTCTATGTTCGGGACAACACCAACAACTGCTTATATTGAATCTTCTGCTGGTGTTGCGGCTGGTGGTCGTACAGGCTTAACAACATTAACTGTTGCGGTATTATTTGCAGTAACTACATTCTTCGGACCACTTGTTGGTGCGGTATCTGGCGTTTCCGCTATTACAGCTCCATCATTAATTATTGTTGGTAGCTTAATGATGGGCGCAGTTCGTCACATTGATTGGGATGCATTTGATGAAGCTTTCCCAGCATTTTTAGTCATTTTAAGCATGCCACTTACATCAAGTATCGCAACAGGTATCGCGCTTGGATTCATCTCATATCCACTTATGAAAATGGCAAAAGGACAATTCCGTGCTGTTCATCCGCTTGTATACGTATTTGGTATTTTGTTTGCTTATCAGTTGGTTTTCATACCACATTAATAAAAAAGCCTTGTTTCACAAAAGTTGTGAAACAAGGCTTTTTCTAATATTCCTTATTCATTTGTAATTCTTTACTATACTTCTGAATCAAAAACGAAGAAATAAACATCACCAGTCCCGCGCTAAAACCAATTAGTTGATCTAATAAAACTTCATCATGAATCATAAAGCGTAATAGAAATACTCCACCAAAAATAATCATTGCCAAATATCCAGTATACCGAAGTCCTTTATATACATTGTCCATATGGATCATTCCTTTAAATAATATATCCATATTATACCACATATTGAAACGGAATAGATTTTATATTCAATCTATTTCAAAAAACAAAAACCTCTTAAAGAGGTTTCACATCTATTAACTTTGTAAAAACGCCTGTAAATCAGCAAATTGTCTCTCTGCATCTTTATATCCTTGTTCATATAAATTTTGCAGTTTTTTTTGATCTTTTTCCATTCGATCCACTTGAAGTGGTACTTCTGGACGAATGACAAATAGATTGCCAGCTAGCTCTTCTTTCTCAATATAATGAAGTGTCTCATTGTATACTTCATAACGAAATAGCATCGTATTGACAAGATTAGGATATTTCTTATAAGCCTTTGCTGCAATCCATCCAAATTTTGATTTTTTCTTAGAATATCCATGATTTCTCGTTAAAATAACAACTGATTTTTCACAGCCATCTTTTTGTGCTTTACGAACTGGAATTGGATCAGAAATTCCGCCATCCAATAATTGTTTACCACGGTAATTTACAACTGGTGCGATAAATGGCAATGAGCTAGAAGCCTGTAATAACGTCAATGCCTCTTCATTCGTACCTTCCTTTTCAAAGTAAACGGGCTCTCCAGTTTCACAATCTGTCGTTCCTACAAGAAAACGTCCTGGACTATTAAAATATGTGTCAAAATCAAATGGAACATGCTTTTCTGGAATTTCACGAAAAATGAAATCCATATCAAATAATTGACGTTTTTTCCATAGATTCTTGTATGATAAATATCTCGGATGTGTTGCATAATCAATATTCACTGTTTTATTTCGATTTCTTTGTCTTGAAAGATACGACGCCGCATGGCACGCTCCTGCTGAAACACCAATAACATATGGAAAATATAAATCCTGCTCCATAAAGTATTCCAGTATTCCACCCGTATATACGCCGCGCATACCGCCGCCTTCTAATACTAAACCCGTATTTTCAAGCATTGTTTCCTCTCCTCTTGATACATAGACTCTTTAAATATTCACATCGTTAAGTATCTCTTTCTATTATATATGAGTCTTTACAAAATCCATATTCAGAAGGCTTAATGCGAGCAAAAATTATTTCTCTACTTTTCTAAATGCGCTCCGACATCCTTTACAAATCTTTGAATCAATGATAATTCCGCTTCTGTATACTGATTCAAAAGGAGCAACAACTTCTCCTCAGCTTGTTGATGAAGTGTCTCATGTGCTATATAAATTTCATTCCCTTTATCTGTTAAACGGAAAAATATTTCTTTTTGATTATCTAGCATTTTCATCTTTTCAACAAATTGTTTATTAAACAGTTTTGTACAAATTTTAGAAATTGCTCCCTTTGTCATTCCCATATCTTCCGTAATCGCTGTCACATTCATTAAAGCTTTTGTTCCTATGCATTGGATTACGTGTAGTTCTGATAGAGACATACCGCTTACACCTGTCTCACGAAGAAAACGCTCATCATTTTCCCTCATATGCTCTTCTTTTTTATGAACAAGTGTACGAATATCCGAAAGTATTTCTATCTGCCTTAATGTACGGTCCAAATCAAATCCCCTCCATAATACTTTTTAAGTTTCCATAGAAACAATTTAAACTATACACCATTTTAAAATCATTTTTTTATCTTTACAAGTAAGAAAATAATGTTAAAATTATTTTAGTTTCCAAGGAAACTAAAATAAGGAGGTTTTACTATGGAACATTCATTATCTTCATCTAAATTAAAATCCATTTTATACATTGTTTGCATAAGTGCTCTATTAGGATCTTTCGCACAAAATATTTACACCCCTATCTTACCAATGATTCAAAATTCCTTTCACACCTCTCTTTATCATGCAAATGTAACTGTTTCAATTTTCACTTTTGTCCTTGCCATTATGCAGCTTATTTACGGACCATTCATTGATACAAAAGGTCGAAAATATATTTTGATCCCCAGCCTATTCATCAGTATAATCGGTGCCATTGGCTGTGCTTTCACAACAAATATTTACATATTTCTTATTTTCAGAGCCGTTCAAGCATTAGGGATAGCTGCCATTCCTATTGTAGCTGCCACTATTATCGGCGACTTATTTGAAGGGAAAGAACGCGGCAAAGCGATGAGTCTTTATCAAATGATACTTGCCCTCGCTCCTGCTGTAGGTCCTCTCATAGGTGGCTATCTTGGAAACATAAATGGTCACGTATCTATTTTCCTATTCTTATCTACAATTGGTGTATTCCTTTTAATTGCCAATATGACATTGCTACCAGAAACAAAACCCGCTATACCTAAAACGGCTAAAAAAGCAAATCATTATTGGAGTATTTTAAGAAATAATACTGGATTTTCTATCACGGTTATTGGCTTTATGCAGTTTTGTATTTATTTTTGTTTCCTCGTTTTTTTACCTAGCATACTCACAAATTTATTTCATCAAAATACAGGTGAAATTGGACTTATGTTTGTACCAATGTCCTTATTTATTATGCTAGGAAGTTATTGCTACAAGTTCTTACAAATATTACTCTCAACAAAACAGGCTTTACTTATTACTAGTTTTTTTAATATCGCATGCGTTATTCTATTCTCTTTCATATATCATATGAGTATACCAATGCTTATCGCGGCTACATCCCTATACGGTTTTAGCATGGGATTATCTATGCCAACTCATACAACTTTATTAACAGAAGAATTTATAGAAGAACGAGAAACTGCCATTGGAATCTATAACTTCATTCGTTATATTGGCATGGGTACAGGACCAATTGTAGGTGGTTTTCTATTATTTAATCAAAATTACTTTTGGATTTTCTTTACAGTGGCAATTCTTTTTCTAATCGTGGTGTTATATGCGATAAACAAGCTAGCTCCTCATCCTGCAAGAAACGCAGAAACTCAAAAGGCTAAATAACAGGCAAAAAAAGAATGTCTAAAAACAGCTCTTCAACTGCATTTAGACATTCTCTCTTATATGTAGTCTTGGAATACAGTTTGATTAAAAACACCTCACAAACTCTTATTTTAAAGTACATAAGAAGAATTCATTTTGAAAAAGTTGATCAAAATGAATTCTTCTTCAGATGATTTTATCCAAGATGATAATTTTTAATCGATGAATTATTAATTAGTAATAGCGGTGTCCTTCAGTAGACATGGCAATTGCTTTTGTTTCATGAACTGTACCATATGGATGCTCTGGCGGCGCATAAATAGCGTAAATTTTAAGTGGTATATTACCCATATTGGTTACATTGTGCCATGTTCCAGCAGGTATCATAATCGCATAACCATCATAGGCCATTTCTTGAAAATCTAATTTATCTTTGCTATCACCCATTTGAACAAGTCCCTGTCCTTCTTCAATACGTATGAATTGATCAGTTGTCGGGTGAACCTCTAAACCTATGTCATCTCCAACATTAATACTCATCAGCGTCACTTGCAAATTTTTCCCTGTCCATAAAGCGGTGCGGTAGGTATTGTTTTGCTTAGTAGCTTGGTCAATATTCACTACAAATGGTTTTGGTCCATAATCTGTTAATCTGTTGCTTCTGTAATAAGGATTCCAATTATAAATCCAATTGTTGTTACTCCAGTTTCTATACATTGGATTTTGCCATTGATAGTGATACCATGATTTATGGTACATATTCATGCTCCTTTCATGATTTCATTTATCTTTTATCCTATTCCGTTTCCTAATTATGGGGATGCAAAATGGGGGAAATGGGCGTAATACATTATCAAACTTTATTTCAAAGAAACACTTTATCCTCTCTGATCAGCCACAATATGAATATCAATATGCTTCGTTTCCCTCATAATTTCATTGACAATTGATCCTTTTCGAATTTCTTCCCATCTTGTTCTTGCTGATTGGCCAAGTAAAATTTGTGTGACTTGCAATCGTTTCGCTACTTCAATAATGACATCTGCAGGCTTTCTTCCTTTCGCTTCTTCTAACAAGAAAGTAGCATGAAATTGATTCGTCAACGACTTCCACTCATCAATTGTTTGCTTTTTACTTGCCGATAAGGATTCTATATTTTCTCTTTCAACGTTGAATACATATAATTCAGCGTTTAATCGATCTGCCATACGCCAACCACGCCGTATTAATTTCTCTGCCGTTGAGCTATATTGCACACAAACGAGGATTTTTTCTTTTACACCTATTGGCTCTGTCACCGACTGACTCATTTTATCGTCCATATCGTCTGCAACTTCACGAAGGGATAACTCTCGTAAAGCACCTAAATTATTAACTGTAAAAAAATTTTGCAAACTTTGCTGAATTTTTTCTTCTTTATATATCTTTCCATCTATCAATCGTTTTCTCAAAACTTCAGGGGTCACATCAACAAGTTGAATCTCATTTGCTTTTTGTAAAATAAAATCAGGAATACGCTCTCGGACTTTTACATTCGTTATCTGCTCCACAATATCATGAACACTCTCTAAATGTTGAATATTAAAGGCTGATAATACTGATATTCCTGCCTCCAATAGCTCTTCTACATCCATATAACGCTTTTTATGTTTTGATCCAGGTACATTACTATGTGCCAATTCATCTACAACAACAACTTGGGGTGCTCGTTTTATAATCTTATCTACATCAAGCTCATAAAATATCCTCCCTTTATAACTCATTTCTTTTAAAGGGATTTTCTCTAAATCTGAAATTGCTTCTTCTGTCTCTTTTCTTCCATGTGTTTCAATTAAACCTATTACAATATCAATCCCCTCTTTTTTCATCTCTTGTGCATCAAACAACATTTTATAGCTTTTTCCTACTCCTGGAGCAGCACCTACATACAGCTTTAATTTCCCGCGATTTTGCTCTCGAATATACGCTAAATACTCCTCTGGCGTCCGTCTTTGAAATGTTGGTTTATAATCATCTGCATACATTACGCGCACAACCTTTCCTAGTAAACAGCAATACCCCAATCGATTAGATTGAGGTAGCAACGGTACTATTTCATTATTTTCTGTAACTCCAAATTTAGTTTCAAGACGTTTACACGATCCTCTCCAAATAAACCTAGTGCAGCACCTTCTGTTTGATCTTTAATTAATTGATTCAGCTTTTCTTTCGGAATATTCGTTAATTTTGAAATACGATCAACCTGTACGTAAGCTGCCTCTGGGCTAATATCAGGGTCTAATCCAGAACCTGAATTTGTCACTAAATCCATCGGTACTTCTGTAACTGGAACAGCCCCATTTTTCTCCTTCCAATCCGCTACACTTTTTTCTACACGTTTTACTAAATCAGGATTAGATGGTGCATAGTTATTTGATCCTGATGCTTCTGCTTTATATTCTATACTAGAGACACGCCCATGAAAATAACGCGGGTCTGTAAAGTTTTGACCAATTAATTTTGAACCAATCACTTCATTTTTCTCATTATATATAAGACTTCCATCTGCATTATCCTTCATCACTGCTTGTGCAATTCCAGTTACCAGTAGCGGATATAAAAGCCCACATAGAACAAGAAATGTAAAGGTAACACGAATGACCGGTGAAAGTATACTTTGTTTTTTAGCCATCTTCTTTTCCCCTCTTCCTTATATAAACAGCCCTACAATTAGATCAATCACTTTAATCCCAATGAAAGGAACAATTACTCCCCCAAGCCCATAAATCAATAAATTGCGACCAAGTAATGCATTAGAACTCATCGGTTTATACGCAATCCCCTTCATTGCCAAAGGAATGAGCAGTGGAATGATAATTGCGTTAAAGATTAATGCTGATAAAATGGCTGAAAGCGGTGAAGTTAATTTCATTATGTTCAGTGCTTCCATTTGTGGAATTGCTAATGTAAACATTGCTGGGATAATCGCAAAATATTTTGCTATATCGTTCGCGATACTAAATGTTGTTAATGCACCACGCGTCATTAATAGCTGTTTCCCAATCCCTACAACCTCAATAATTTTTGTTGGGTTGGAATCTAGGTCAATCATATTCGCCGCTTCTTTCGCAGCTGTCGTTCCACTATTCATCGCTAATCCAACATCAGCTTGTGCTAGCGCTGGCGCGTCATTCGTACCATCACCTGTCATTGCCACAAGTTTTCCTTTATCTTGTTCTGCTTTAATAACTGCAATTTTATCTTCTGGCTTACATTCCGCAACAAATTCATCTACTCCTGCTTCTTTCGCAATTGTTGCTGCTGTTAATGGATTATCACCTGTACACATCACTGTTTTGATCCCCATTTGGCGAAGCTGTTCAAAGCGTTCACGCATACCAGGTTTTACAGTATCTTTTAAATAGATCAATCCATAAATGCGACTATCCACTGCAACTACAAGTGGCGTTCCACCTTCTTTTGAAATGAAATCTGCTTTTTGATTCAAATCTTTTGGAATCGTACCACCTTGTGCCTGCACCCACTCAATAACTGCATTAACTGCTCCTTTTCTTACTTTTGTCCCGTCAGGTAAGTCCACACCACTCATTCTTGTTTCTGCTTTAAATGGAACAAATTCACCTTGTTCTGCAAGCTCACTGTTGTATGATAAAGCTTTTGATTTTACATATTCAATTACAGAGCGACCTTCTGGTGTTTCATCTAACACCGATCCGAGTGCAGCCCATTTTCCCAATTGTTCGATCGTTTCATTTCCTACTGGGAGTAATGTATGTGCCATCCGATTCCCAAACGTGATCGTACCTGTTTTATCTAGAATAATTGTGTTAATATCTCCTGCAGCTTCTACCGCTTTCCCTGACATTGCTAACACGTTAAATTTCGTTACTCGGTCCATACCGGCAATCCCGATAGCTGATAATAAACCACCAATTGTTGTTGGAATTAAACAAACAAGTAGTGCAACAAGTACGGCTGTATCAATCTTAAACCCTAAATAATTTGTAAAAATCGGTAGTGTTACAACTACAATTAAGAAAATAAGAGTTAAACTTGTCAGTACTGTATTCAGAGCTATCTCATTCGGTGTTTTTTGGCGAGCAGCCCCCTCTACTAACGAAATCATTTTATCTATAAACGACTCACCTGGATTACTTGTAATTGAAATCGTAATTTCATCACTAACAACCATTGTACCGCCTGTTACTGAACAAAAGTCTCCACCTGCTTCTTTAATAACAGGAGCGGATTCCCCCGTAATAGCAGATTCATCAACTGACGCTAACCCTTTAATAACCTCGCCATCACTCGGGATCATTTCCCCTTGTTTTACAATTACAACGTCACCTTTTCTCAGTTCAGTCGCTGATACTTGAACGATTTTCCCATTTTCTTTTACGACGTTTGCAAATACATCTTTCTTCGATTGCTTTAGAGAATCAGCCTGTGCTTTCCCACGTCCTTCTGCTAATGCTTCTGCAAAGTTAGCAAATAAAACTGTAAATAATAGAATGAAAGAAACTGTTATATTAAACCATCCTGGTATACTACTAGAACCATTCGGAAGAAAGGATAAAATCAAAGTGATTATAAATCCAATTTCCACAACGAACATAATAGGGTTCTTTACCATTACTTTCGGATTCAATTTCGCAACAGATTGCTTCATCGCATGTTTCACAATATCACGATCCATTGTTTTCGCTTGTCTAACCTCATCTTCTACAACATGTACCCGTGATTGATTCACTTGTTTTTCTTTTACCACTACAGGTCTCATCATTTACCCTCCATTACTTCAATGTAAGAAATTCTGCAATTGGACCTAATACTAACATTGGGAAGAACGTTAACGCACCGACAATTACAATTGTCCCAATGAAAATTCCACCAAATAAACTATTATCTGTTCGGAATGTTCCGACTGTTTCCGGCACTATCGTTTTCTCTTTCAATGAAGCTGCAACAGCTAACATTGTAATTAAGCTGAAATAGCGTCCTAAAAACATAACTAAACCAGTAGTAATATTCCAAAACGGTGTATTATCTGCTAAGCCTTCAAATCCAGATCCGTTATTCGCAGCAGAAGATGTGTACTCATATACAACTTGCGTTAAACCGTGGAAACCTGAATGAGAAATTGCATCTGTTCCTAGATTTGTTGAAAGTGCTAAAGCCGAAAATCCTAAAATAAGCAATGGATGAAATAATATCGTTACTGCAATTAATTTCATTTCCTTACCTTCAATTTTCTTACCTAGAAATTCTGGCGTCCGTCCAACCAGCAATCCAGATATAAAAACAGCAATAATTGCGTACATAATGATATTAACGAAACCTGCCCCAACGCCGCCAAATACTGTATTTAACATCATATTTACAAGTGGTACCAATCCACCAATTGGTGTTAACGTGTCATGCATCGTATTAACTGCACCTGTTTCCGCTGCTGTTGTTACAGTCGCATACAGTGAAGAAAAAACTGTTCCAAATCGTACTTCTTTGCCTTCTGTACTTCCTTGTACATGTTCCATACCCATTTGATTTAATGCTGGATTTCCGTGTAATTCTGATGAAACAATGGTTCCAAATCCAATTAAAAACACCATAAATAAAGAAACGAAAAGGATACGTCCTTGTTTTTTATTTCCAACCATTCTTCCATACGTAAATGGTAAGGCTGTTGGCAATAGCATCATGAGCATCATTTGTAAAATGTTACTGATTTGTCCTGGGTTTTCAAATGGATGCGTGGAGTTTGCTCCGAAGAATCCACCACCATTATTACCAAGTTCCTTAATGGAAATGAATGAAGCTACAGGCCCGCGTAAAATATTTTGTTTCACGCCTTCAATCGTGTGTGCTGTAACCGCTCCGTCTAAAGTTTGCGGTACACCAAGCGCAACAAAAATCAGCGCTGCCACAAATGCAATTGGAAGAAAGACCCTTGTTAGAGCTCTTGTAAAATCTACGAAAAAATTGCCAAGTTCCTTACCTGCTAATCCTCTTATAAAAGCCATTACAAGCGCTAATGTTGTTGCCGGTGCAGCAAACATTAAAAATGTAATTCCGATTAATTGTGATAAATAAGATAATCCATTTTCACCGCTATAATGCTGCAAGTTTGTATCTGCCATAAAGCTGATCGCTGTATTAAAAGCAAGCGTTGGCTCCATGCCTTCAATATGTGCTGGATTTAACGGCAATACACCTTGTAACCTGAAAATGAAATATACGACAACAATCATAAAACCGTTAAGTGCAACTAATGATAATGCATACTGTTTCCAAGTTTGGTTGTAATGCTTAACACCCGTAACTTTGAAAATAAGCTTTTCAAAAGGTCCAAATACTTTATCTAGTTTTCTACTACCTTGAAAAGCTTTTTCTAAATAAATCCCCGTTGGCTTTGCTACAAGAATAAATAATAGCATTGTGATGACAACTGCAATCCAAATCATAATGAATGATTCCCCCTAATTAAAACTTTTCCGGATTTAATAGCGCATAAACTAAATACACAGTAATCGCTGCGACAATAACTGATAAGGCAATCATCATGATTGCTTCCCTTCTTTCACAACTTTATCTGACCAGCTTGCAAGCCCTATCATAGATGCTACTAATACAACAAAGATTCCGATCATCACTACATCTAGCATTCCAATCCCTCATTTCAAAATGTTAAATTTTACCATTTATCCATCAAAAAAAGAACACTGAGGCTCTACTCAGTGTTCAAAAATGAACAACACAAAAGTAAACCTCCTCTCCAAACGCTTACGAGGTTAGCTGTCGGATTCGGGCCTAAAGAGTAGCCCTACTTTCTTAATGAAAGATTCACCCCAAGTGACAATGCACAAAATTGGTTCCCCCGCTCCAAATACTTGGACTCAGCGATATCAGGTTGTTTTTGGAAATTTTTATAAACAATTTATGAATGTAAATATACTCCTCTATATTTAACTTGTAAAGAGGAGTATTTCCTAAAATAAGAAAAAATTCAATTATTTAAACGCTTACATTGGTTAATATTAATATTTTATCACCTGTTTCCTTGTCTTTTCTTTCTTTTTCATGAAAATAATCTTTTAAATATGAAAGAAAAAGAGCGAATTCATATAAGTGCCTAGCTTATTGCACTTAATCATTCGCTCTTTTTCATTCAAAATTTACCCTCTTCGCAAAAATGCACGTAAACTTCTTCCTCGAATATAAACTTGTGACAGTTCTACACGTACCTGCTCATATTCGATAATATCCGTTTCCAAATACAAACTCTCTTCTGATGGCAATATCATATATGGGTTTGGAAAACTAAGATCTAGCGCAGCCAATTCTTGAACTCGCTCTACTGATACCGCCCAACGATGTGCTATATCTCCAAGTAATAACACCTTCATCTTCGCTTCCTCCGCCCTATTCAAAAAATAAAAAAGAAATATTATCACAGTTCGTAAACACTACAAATTTAGCTCCAATTGTTTGATAGAGCCTGACTGGATAGCTTTTATTTCTTGTGACAACTGTAATAGGCGCTTGAAAAAAAAAGCGAATCCGTTCAGTGAAAAAGCTAACTGTTGGAAGTTCATCTCCTAGCAAGATTACTTTTTTGATTCCGCTACAAATGCTCGTTATATTTAGTTCCTTATCACAGCAATACGTTGATTCAAATCCACATGCTCGTACTTCATCTGCTACATGTTCATCTACTGTAAAAATAATCATATCACTTTGAAAAGGTACTAATTCTCGCAAACTATTTACCTTTTCCTCTTCTCCTACACAAATGAGTGTTAATTCTTTTTCCTCATCCATGCATTTCATCCCCCTTAGTATAAAAGAATTCCAATATAGTAATTTAATATTCTTTTACACTAATCAGATCGGTGAAGCGATGTGTCCATCCGTGCACCATCCCCTCTCAACACGCTTACGAAGTTAGCTGTCGGATTCGGACTTTGAGAGTAGCCCTACTTTCACCATGAAAGATTCACCCCTAGTGCTTATGCACGGTTTGGTTCCTCCGCTCCATTATCCGGACTCAGCGTTACAAAAAATAGATTCTGGCTGATATAATACTCCTAAATATGGAAAAAGTAAACAATAAAAAAAGCCAGTTATACAACTGGCTTCCTCATCAAATTTCGAATGTTTATGCATGAGTTTCTTGACGTTTATATGCAAAGTGATTCGTTGGTCCATGACCGCTTCCAATATTTAATCGCTCTTCAATTGCTATACTAATAAATTGTTTCGCTTCCCATACTGCTTCTTCCATTGTATATCCTTTTGCAAGCCCTGCCGTCACAGCAGATGCAAATGTACAACCGCTACCATGTGTTTGTTTAGAATCAATTCGTTCGCTTTTAAATTCAATAAACCGCTCACCATCAAATAATAAATCAATCACTTCGCTACCTTGATAATCCGCATGCCCGCCTTTCATAAGAACATATTTCGCACCTAGTCTATGCAATTCTTTTGCAGCTTCTTTACTGTCTTGAGTGTTGTGAATTTCCATCTCTGTTAATACCTCTGCTTCCGGCACATTCGGAGTAACAACTGTAGCAATGGGCAATAAATATTCCTTTAATGCTTGCACAGCTTCCTGTTGTAACAATGATGCTCCACCTTTTGCAATCATCACAGGATCTAGTACAATATTATTCCAGCCAAACTTTTTAATATTTTCTGCAACAACTTTGATAATTTCACTACTAAATAGCATACCAAGCTTAACAGCATCTGGTGTTAAATCTGCACCAATTGAATTTAATTGCTCTCGGATCCCTTCGGTTGCAACCGGATATACCCCTTGCACGCCGAGCGTGTTTTGAGCTGTAATAGCAGTAATCACTGTCATTCCATATACACCAAGCTCCTGAAATGTTTTTAAATCTGCTTGAATCCCAGCACCGCCGCCACTATCAGATCCAGCAATTGTTAATGCTTTATTCACTTTCATCTCACTCACCCTTTTTCTATCCAAAATAACAATGATAAATTGTTTTTGCTTCTACCATATCTTTCGTTCCATGTACGAGAACACGGCCGTCTTGAAACGCAACCAGTCTCTTCCCTTCAACTGAAAATGACAATAAATATGGATTCACCATTAAATCTGCTACGCGATCACGTAATAGCTCTTTATATCGCTCAAAATCTAGTTGTTCTTTATAAGGCGGTCTAATTTGAACCGTATTTCTCCCACATAAAACTGCAGTTTTCGATGTATTCTCTTTATTTAAATATGGATAGAGCGCTTCCTTACTACATGATGGACAATTATGTTTTCGAAGTTTTTGCACCTTCATACATGAATATTCGTTTTTCCATACATCAAACGATACAAGCCCATCCCGAAGCGATTCATAATCCTCTACTAAAATTTTCAGAGTTTCTGTAACTTGATGAGAAACAACGAGAGATACAGCAGGTGAAATGATACCTACTGTATCACATGTTGCTCCGCCAAGCGGAATAGATTGTAGTAAACAAGATAGACATGGCGTTTTTCCTGGTAAAATCGTATAAGAAAGGCCATAACTTCCTACACACGCTCCATAAATCCATGGAATAGAATATTTTTGCGATATATCATTAACAATAAAACGTGTTTCAAAATTATCAGTCGCATCAATCATTACATCGACATTTGCAACAAGTTCTTCTAATTCTGCTGCTGTTACATCTTGAACAAAAGCTTCTACAGTTACATTGCTATTAATCTCTTGCAAGCGCCTTTGTGCTGCTATAGCCTTCGGAAGATTATTTTTCACATCCTCCTCACAATACAGCTGCTGACGTTGTAAATTGCTCCAATCAATATAATCGCGATCCACAATCGTCACATGGCCAACACCAGCCCTTACAAGCATCTCTGCGTTCGCACTACCAAGTGCTCCCGCGCCGATAATTAATACATGTTTTTCTCCTATCTTCTGTTGCCCTTTTTCTCCAATTGGAGAAAATAACTCTTGGCGAGAATATCGATTATTCAACTACGCTCATTCCTTCTAACGGGCTACTTGCTGTTGCGCAACGTTTACGTGCAATACGTCCTGCTTCAAACCCTAAACGTCCTGCATGAATACCTAGCTTCATTGCTTCTGCCATTTTAATAGGATCTTTCGCGCCAGATACAGCTGTATTTAATAGCACGCCATCCGCTCCTAATTCCATCGCAAATGCTGCATCAGCTGGGCTCCCTACACCAGCATCCACAATAACCGGTACTTTTGCTTGTTCAATAATAAAACTTAAGTTTAATGGATTTACAATTCCAAGTCCTGAACCAATTGGTGATGCACCAGGCATAATCGCATGAACGCCAAGTTCTTGTAATTTACGTGCTAATACAACATCATCAGATGTATAAGGAAGAACAATAAATCCTTCTTCTAACAACATTTCAGATGCTTTTAAAGTCTCCACTGGATCTGGTAATAACGTTCTATCATCACCAATCACCTCTACTTTTACCATGTCACAGAGCCCTGAAGCTTTTGCTAATTTCGCAATCCGAACTGCTTCCTCAGCATTTTTTGCCCCTGCTGTATTTGGAAGTAATGTATACTTTTTCACATCAATTTTTTCTAATAAATTGGGTTGCTGTGCATCAAATATATCCATACGACGTACCGCAAATGTTAAAATCTCTGCCTCTGATACTTCAATTGCTTTTCTTTGCACATCATAATCAGAAAATTTCCCTGTTCCTAATAAAAGTCTAGAATTGAATGTAAATGGTCCAATGTTTAACATAATCAACCGCCTCCTACGAAAGTTACAATCTCAATTTGGTCTCCATCAAAAACAGATGCACTTTGATGATCTTCTTTTGTTAAAATATCTGTATTGCGTTCTACTACAACAATCTTTGTATCTAATCCTAAATGCGTAAGCAATTCTGCTACCGTCTTAATACTTTCTGGCACCTCTACTTGCTTACCATTAATTTTTAAATTCAAACTTCCATCCCCTTTCTAAACCGTTTTAGAAAGCAATGAGTCTAGCAAGTGATTCCCTTGCTTTCCTTCTATTAAATCTGCCATATATTGACCAGAAACAGGACTTAATAAAATTCCATTTCGGTAATGACCAGTACAAGCATATAATCCCTTTATTTCTTCATGCGCCCCCATATAAGGAACCTCATGATTAGATTGCGGGCGTAATCCCGCCCATGCACTTTCCCATTCGGCTTCTTTCAAAGCCGGCAAGATGGTATAAGCACGTTCTAATATCGAAGTAATACTTTCTGGTCGCACAGACTTATTAAACGTATGGGGCTTCATCGTTGCTCCAATTACATAGCGTCCACCACGTTTTGGCGCGATATAAAATCGCTCTTGGAAAATAGGAGATTGCAACAATGGTTTACGGCTCTTTACAGCAACAACTTCTCCTTTTACAGGATATGTCCCCCACTCTTTATCAAAGTGATGAAGAAGTTTTGTACTCCATGAACCACCGGCAATTACTACCTTTTCACATGCAATCATACCTTCATTCGTAATGATTCCTTCTACTCGGTTGTTTTCTATTTTGATATCAAATACTTCTGTTTCTTCATATATATCAGCACTAGAAATGGCTGCAGAGTGTGCAAACGCCTTTGTAAGTTCCGGTGCAATAACATGACCGTCTTTTGGATAATATACAGCGCAGGTGATCGATGAAGAGAGAAAGGGCTCTTTTTCATGCAGTTCATCTCCTGTCAGAAAATATGATTCTTCACCTGTTTTCTGTTGCCAGTTCATAATATCTAGTATTCTTGTCTTCTCATCTTCATTTTGGGCAATACGGTATATCCCTTTCTCTTCATATCCAATATCAATACCCGTTTTTTCACGTAAAGCTTTAGCAAGTTGCGGAAATATTGCACGGCTTTTTCTAGCAAGCTCAAATAGCGGATCGTACGCATCCCATTCCGCCTGTACACCAAGTAAACCTGCCGCTGCCTTAGAAGCTTCAGACGCAATCCTTTGTTTCTCAATAATTGCAACTTGGTATCCTCTTTCTGCTAGAAAATGTGCAACTGAACTACCCATTACACCACCGCCAATAATGGCTACATCATACTTCTTACTCATGATTTTCCGCCCACTTTCTTATTGTTTCCTTATACAATCTTGCTTTCTCATATGGATTACGATCGCTTACAATCCCAGACATAACAGCAATACCACTCACACCAGTTCTAAGTACTTCTACTGTATTTTTTGGTGTGATCCCTCCGATAGCTGTAATCGGTATCGTTAATCGCCTTGCCATATCTGAAATTTCTTCTAGCCCCCTTGCCGGAACACCCTTCTTACAATCTGTTGGAAATACATGACCATACACAAGGGAATCTGCACCGTTTTTGAAAGCTGTTATCGCTTCTTCTAAAGAATGCACAGAATAACCAACATGCAAATAAGAAAATCTCTCCTTAACTAACCTAACATCAGCACTTCGATATCCCAATTGTACGCGAGGGATGTGTAATAGAATCGCAATATCAATTCGATCATTCATCACAAGTTTAGATGCGGGAAAGCCTCTTTTTAAAAGACTTTCCACACCCTCATATAACTCTTTCGTATTTTTTTCCCGCTCACGAATATGCAAATAATCAATCTCACTCTCAATTTGCATCGCTGCATTCGCTAACTCTTCGAATGTCATCTGACCATTTGAGATAACATGGAGTTCGTCTGTCATATTCACTCGCCTACTTTAAAATGTTTTCAAATAATTCATTGGCAGGAACGATTTCTTTTGTCATTCCTTTTTCTTTCAGCCATTTATTTTGCTGTTCCCATGATTCTTTCGTATCTGATAAAAATGGCTCATCTTTCGTTTCCATTTTCTCTAATAAAATTTTCATGCTTTCTTTTTCAACTTCTGGTACAAGTGGGAAATTTTCTTTTTCTTGATGATCTAATAAAATACCCAGTGCTTCATCTGGATTTTTCTTCATGAAGTCATATCCTTTTTTCGCACCACGTAAAAATGCTTGCAATGCTTCTTTATCTTTTTTCAATGTTTTGTCACCTGTTACAAAAACAAGCTCATGATAATTTGGCACGCCATATTCAGCTGGGTTGAAGTACGCTGGTTCATGGCCTTGATGACGCATAACAGGAACTTCATGGTTAATATAAGCTCCAGTAACAGCATCTACTTTTTTCGTAATTAGCGCTGGTACTAAATCAAATCCGACATCTACTACTTTTACAGTATCAGGATTACCACCAGCTTCTTTTATCATCGTTTTTAAATATGCTTCACTTAAAGGTGTTCCAGAATAACCAACTGTTTTACCTTCTAAATCTTTTGGTGAATTGATTCCCGCCGATTTTAGCGATACAACATGATTTAATGGTGAGCGAACCACAGCTCCAATTGATTTCACTGGAATTTGTTCATTTGCTTTTGCCATAACAACATCTGGTTGATAATATAAACCGACTGTTACTTTTCCTGCTGCTGCTAATGTTAATGGATCTGTTGGGTTAGAAGGAAATTTAATATTCACCTTTACTCCTTCTTCTTTAAAGTATCCCTTTTCAATCGCCGCATAAATAAAACTATGCACTGCATTTGGATACCAATCGAGCATAACCGTTACTTCTTTCTCAGTCTTTTTCTTCTCTGATGCTGAATTACTAGAACATCCTGCAATCATTGCAACTAATAATGTAAACACAAAGATGCGTTTAAATAATTTCATGAATGTTTCCTCCAACTAATGAATTTCTTTTCTAATATAGAAACAAGTAATACAAATAAAATGGCTAGTAATGATAAAAGTACAATCGGTGCAAACACACCAGCTCCATCTAACTGCGTCATCATTCGTTTACTAAAGTATCCTAAACCAGCTTGTGCCCCAAGCCATTCACCAATTGCCGCTCCAATTACACTAAGCGGAACAGCAATTTTTAAAGCAGAGAAAAAGTACGGAAGTGCAGATGGCAACTTTAACTTTAGAAAAATGTCTTTTTTCGTTGCACCATATGTTACTAAAAGCTCCTCCCACTCCTTTTTCGTGCTGCGCAATCCATCATACGTATTTACCGCAATCGGGAAAAATGTAATCAAAACCGTAACAACTACCTTGCTCCAAATTGAATATCCAAACCATAAAACAAATAACGGTGCTAATGCTGTAATTGGAATTGTTTGTGAGGCAACTAGCAACGGATAAAACGCTCTTTCCACCCATGTACTAGCATTCATTAACATCGCTAAGCCAACACCCAGTACGACGGAAATAACAACTCCGATTAAAACTACATATAAAGTCGCTGGCAAATGAACAGTGAATAATATGTCACGCAGCGCCCATAGTTTAGCTAGAATTGCAGTTGGCGATGGTAGAATATACATCTCATCTACAATTCTAGCTCCCACTTCCCAGGCTACGAGCAGTATGCTACTCAAAATCAGTGCAGGTAATAACTCCATCACACGTTTCATACGAGCACCTGCCTCTGTAGCATATTAAGCAATTCATCTTTTAAAGCTAATATTTCAGGTTTATGCAAATCTTTTCTTGAGCGATCAATTTCAAGAGGAACGATACGCTCTGTTAAAGTTGTAATAGGCTGCTCTGTCACAACAAAAATCCGATTGGAAAGAAACAGCGCTTCCTCTACATCGTGTGTAATAAATAAAATGGTTTTTTGCCACTGTTTCCATTGTTCAAACAACCATTCTTGCAACGTTGCTTTCGTTAATGCATCTAATGCGCTAAAAGGTTCATCTAACAATAAAATGTCCCCGCCTGTTAATAAAGTTCGAATAAAGGATACTCGCTGCCGCATACCACCTGATAAATCTTTCGGATATTTGTTCTCGTATCCTTGTAAACCAAATTGTTCTAACAGTTCGCTTGCCTTAAGATGCGCTTCTTTTTTCTTTATCCCTTGACACTCTAATGGCAATGCCGCATTTTCAATAATCGTCCTCCACGGCAGAAGCATATCTTTTTGTGGCATATATCCTACAGGATGACTCGTTGTTTCTGTCAGTTGAATGGTTCCAGCCCCCGCATCTTCTAAACCTGTAATTAAACGAAATAATGTACTTTTGCCACAGCCACTCGGTCCAATGATGCTAACAAACTCTTTTTCTTGTACAGATGCATCTAGGCCCTTTATAATTGGCTTTTCATCATAATGAAAAGAGACATTATGAAACCGTAGTATGCTCTTGCTCCTCAAAACCCCACATCTCCTTACGGTACGCCATATCCCAGAATAAATACTCAAATCGGCTGGAATATAAGAAAATTTCTTCTAATCGAGCTAACTCTTGTTCAGACTTTCCTTCAGCTAGTTCATTTAACAAATCTATTAGCCACGTGCAAAGACTTCCATACTCTTTTGAGCTATATCCTTGAATCCATTCACCGAAAAATTCGTGATCTCTTGCTCCCTGAATATCATTTAAACGTTTTCCAATTTCCCAATAGCTCCACATACATGGAAGAAGCGCCGCAATTAACTCCGCAAGCGTACCATTTTGAGATACTGACATCATATAGTTTGTATACGCTAAATTTTTAGCAGACGGCTTTGCTTCTTCCATCTCTTGAATGGAAATACCAAGACGTTTTGCATACTGTTTATGAATCGTCATTTCCCCATTTAATATGCCATCTATTTGTTCTGCAAACTTTGCCATAACTTGTGGATTATTTGCTTTCACAACGCCAATCGCATATAGTTTTGCATAATCTAGCAAATATAAATAATCTTGTATGATGTAATATTGGAATTTATCTTTTTCTAACGTACCGTCCCCCATTCCCGTTACAAATGGGTGATTATGACTTTTCTCCCAAACAGGCTGCACAGTCTCAAATAATCTCTCACAAAACTTCATTTATATTTCCCCTTCCTTTACATCTATTTATCCAAATAAAAAACCACTCCTATATAAGAAGTGGTTACAGCAAATAAAGATACATTTATCCGTCGTTCCACTTCCCTTCGCTAGTATTACCTAGATCAGGTCCGTAAGGGTTAAGGATTATTCCTCTCTCAGCACATAAAGCACCCCTAGTGGTTTCTACTATTAAATTGTTAAATAAAAAAGCCCCGTTTCTTTACGCAAAGAAACGGGGACTTGTTGTCAATGTCCAAGTTGCTTCCCTACGCTAGCATAATCTAGATCAGGTGATTAAAGGATCAAAGACTTACGGTCTTACTCTCAGCTGGCAACACCAGCTCTCCTAGCACAATATGAAATTACCATAGTCAGTATAACACTGTCATGGGTCATCAGCAACTGTTTTCATTTATTACAATCTCATTCATGATTAGCGGTCTAATCTTTACATCAAGGCTCTACGTTCCATTTATGTAAAATATGAAACATAAATATTTATACAGGTATGAATTCCCATCGGCCTATAATAATTACAAAACGATTTTTCAACATATACGTTGCTGCTATGAAAACAAAAGAAGACCTACTCTCATTTTCTCTTTCTATTTTAACTTGGCATAAGGCAAAAAAAAGCGCTGACTGCCTCTATGTATGAGCAGATTTTCTCCCATACCTAAAAAACTTCCCTTTCGTTTTTTAATTCACATTTATATATTGATTCAGAAAATAGCAACTATCTCTTTATCCATATTCTAATAGTTATTTATCTGTTATTCTTGTAGTATATTTCGATTCCATTAAAAAACGGTTATTTTTTCTTGTTTCATATTACAGTTATGTGAATAATGCACAAAGTATTATATCTTTATACTATAATAAAAAATATATTAATACATCTATGGGGGGCTAATATTAGATGAAACAGAAAGCTACAGCTTTAACGGCAACTACTGTCGCAGTCACATCTCTACTTCCATCCATAAATCAAGTAGAGACACGCACTGTAGCATCTCAGCAATTGCCTACAAAAAACACTCAATATATAAAACTCAATTCAAAAATACCCTATTCTAATAATAAAATGAATACAAGAAATAATTCTAACTCCATAAAAGCAACAAATATTTCATTTACTAAATCTACTAAGCTATATACAACCGTTTACGCTCATATGAAAAACCGTTCCGTACAAATTGGTGATCAAATTCAGACCAGACAATTATTAAGACATATGGGAAATACAAGCCACTCATTTGAACAGCATCTCCATTTTGAATTACATAATGATGAATGGAATTTTGAAAAAACAAACGCAGTAAATCCACTGCATTATTTAGTTCGGTAATATTATATGCCACGTAATATCCCTTTAGTAATTGAGTATTTGGCTTTTCTGGGTTTAATCTGTTGTTTAGTAATTTACAATACTAACATTGTTTTTTTGAGTATTGTTATCTTGTTTGTTGCTATCGAATCTTTGATGGAAGCCTTCAAAATCCGACTAAAGAAACAAATTTCTCATATATATACTGCATTTATTATTATCGGCGGTTTAATAACAAATATTATTTATAGTGGTTTTCATATTGCTGCGATATTCCCTGTATTTTTTATCGCAGTGCTACTTATTATTTCCCAATATATTTACACTCCTGATTACCGTAAAAAACAACAAGAAGTTTAGAACATCCTTCTACATTTACGACTGAAAAAGGGATCTCACTTTGAAGTGAGATCCCTTTTTCATATATTCATTATCTTGAAAAACGTTTCTTTATCCACACGCATATCGTTCATAAATAAAATTTAAATTATACTTCTTCTCTAAACCCATTCGTTGTTCATCATCGCACCAGTAAAATAAAATATCGTGAATCGTTGCATAACGCTTATTTTTTAGAAATTGTTTAATAAATGACGGTAAACAATCATGTAATTGTATAAATATATAATTTCGCAAGATTTCTTCTTTATATTCAATTCCCTTACAAACATACATCAACTCTTCACAATAATATGCATGTTGCGGAACTTGAATCATTTCAAAAAATGGTACGTATGATAATAGTTTTCCAATGAAATGCTCGTATTGATTCATAAACTCAAATGACATGTACTCCATCATTTCCTTCATTACATAAAGATAGTCATCCACATGTGTGGTCTTTAGCGGATTAAGACGATCAGAAATCTGGGCAATTACTGCCCTTTGGCATGCAACAACAGCACGACTTGGCCCATAATATGTTAAAAAATCCGTACACTTACGATACTTTTTTAATAAATCATATATGTATAAGTCATAAACATATGTATTACAGTATATTGCTAAATTCATCATTTCTTGATCTAATTCTTCTTTGGACAATAATTTTGCCTGTTTGCAAACACAAAAAAATGTAAGTTCCATTACTTCCTTATGAGACAATAGCTTTTCACATTTTTCAGTACATTCTTCATTAAATTTAATTCTTTCCCATATCATTACATCTTCATTTTCTAATTCGCCGATTCGATACTTTACAATTAAGTAGTTCCACGCCACAACCTGTGTTAAAATGTCCCACACTTCGTATTCCATAGATGTATGTACGAATTCATCTAATTTATGATTCATCATAAATGTATAAGCTTCTTTATACCAACCAATTTTCTGACATAAATGAACAATACGAACTAGAGTTGGTATTTCATCCTTATGAAACTGTGGTAAGTCCTTCACTTTATCCATTCCATATAAGATAAACGGAATCAGGTTTTCTTGTTTATAAAATTCTTTTTCTTTCCAGGCTAAAATTGTCCGCTCTTTTCCTTCGCCTTTTGGATGATTTGGTACAAGTAAAGAAAATAAATCCGCAAAATTATTTGGTTCCACATAGACATCTGTAACCAAATTCCAATTGGGGTTGCTCTGTACATCCCTCATATCATTTCCCCTCCATTTCTATTTATATATGAAATTTTCGATGACTTACTAGATAATCATAATGCTATATATATTAATATATTCAAAAACCCTTATGAAACTTATATTTATTATTATATCATTTTTTAACATAACAAAAATTAGTAACGAACATCATTAACCAAATTTTAAATGGACGTAACATTTGTCATTATTTAAATATACTCCGTTAAGTGTATATATCTATGAATAACATGTTGGATACGTTTTAATAACAATATAGTCTTATTCGTATTATTAATAAAACGTATCCGATTTTACCTATTCCCTAGCATCTAAATATACTGTATTTCAACCCACACCTACACTTTATTCTTTATGCTCAGAAATCTCACTTAAAGCTACCCCTGCCTGATCATCAGCTTTTTCTGCTATTGCTAAATCACCTAGTGCTAACATCCCAACAAGCTCGCCATTCTCAACTACAGGTAGCCTTCTAATTTGATGCTGCGCCATCAACTCCGTAGCCTTTTCAATAGAGTCATCAGGAGAAACGGACACGATTCCTGTAGTCATGATATTTGTAATTTTATTAGAACCAGGATGTTTCTCAGCAATTCCACGAACAACTAAATCACGATCAGTGACAAGACCAACCACTTGATTGTTCTCTACAACTGGAATCATTCCAATGTCTTCTTCTTTCATTTTCACAGCAGCTTCATATACATTATCTAGTGGTGTACATTGTACAATATCAGTACTCATAAATTCTCTAACTGTTGTCATGTAGCTCTATTCCCTCCTTTTTATACATACTATAGCTTTTCCAAATTCCCTTTATTTATTTCATAATAAATAGAGGAATTTTAGATTGATGATATCGTATATTAGAAAAGAACAGAATTCTCACATGATGTTTTTCACAAGAAAAAAGAGCCAGCTAATTGCTGACTCTTTTGTATGACCCGTACGGGATTCGAACCCGTGTTACCGCCGTGAAAGGGCGGTGTCTTAACCACTTGACCAACGGGCCATGGCTCCGCAGGTAGGACTCGAACCTACGACCGATCGGTTAACAGCCGATAGCTCTACCACTGAGCTACTGCGGAATATGGTGGGCCTAAATGGACTCGAACCATCGACCTCACGCTTATCAGGCGTGCGCTCTAACCAGCTGAGCTATAGGCCCATATTTTCTACAGGGGCAGTAGGAATTGAACCCACACCGGAGGTTTTGGAGACCTCTGTTCTACCTTTAAACTATGCCCCTAAGTGGTGCCGGCTAGAGGACTTGAACCCCCAACCTACTGATTACAAGTCAGTTGCTCTACCAATTGAGCTAAGCCGGCTTTCCAAAAAAAAAAAAGATGGCTCGGGACGGAATCGAACCGCCGACACGAGGATTTTCAGTCCTCTGCTCTACCGACTGAGCTACCGAGCCTTTATGTAAATGGCGGTCCCGACCGGGGTCGAACCGGCGATCTCCTGCGTGACAGGCAGGCATGTTAACCACTACACCACGGGACCATTTGGTTGCGGGGACAGGATTTGAACCTGCGACCTTCGGGTTATGAGCCCGACGAGCTACCAGACTGCTCCACCCCGCGACGATATCATATTCTTTTTTTTAATGGAGGAGGTAGAGGGATTCGAACCCCCGCGCGATTCTCACCGCCTGTCGGTTTTCAAGACCGATCCCTTCAGCCAGACTTGGGTATACCTCCATAAAAAAATCAAATAAATCTTTTATTCATGTCTATATGTTTTATACAGACCATTTAACAATCTATTAAATCAAATCCTATCTCATTTTACAATAAAAATGGAGGAGGTAGAGG